>NZ_JBHWJZ010000061.1:0-22843 GCF_042731085.1 Streptomyces sp. NPDC059875 | reverse complement strand
CCGTGCGGCGCTCTTTTGGGTCCTGGCGGTTCCTCGGGGGGCGCCCCCTCCGGGTTCTGGCCCCGGCCCCGCCCCTTTTTCCGTCACGGCTCCAGGCTGAGGCGGTCGCCGAAGCCGGTGCGGCCGAGGACGTTCCGCTTGGCGAGACCCTCGACCTTCACTTCGAGGGCGGCGGAGCGCAGGGGTGCCAGATCCAGGCGGTCCCCGTCCGGGACGGGATGGCGCAACGTCAGCCGCCGGAGTCGGGGCAGCCCGGCGATCACCTCCAGGTCGGCGGGGCCGACATGGACGCCGTCGAGCATCAGGGTGACGAGCAGATCGAGCCCGGCCAGGCCGGTGAGGTCCGTCAGCCGTGCGCACCGCTGCAGACCGAGGGCGTCCAGGGTGGGCCCGAACGGCGCGAGCAGCGAGAGATCGGTCAGATGGTGGTTCTGGCTGATCGTGAGCCCGCGCAGCGGGTGATCGACGAGCCGGTCCGCCATCTCCGCCGGGGTGAAGTCGCCCTGCAGGATCAGGTCGGGAGCATGGCGCAGCAGGGGCAGCTGCGCCAGCTGTTCCCGGTTCCTGACGAAGAGCGCGATGCCACCGAGCGGGATGCGGGTCAAGATCTTCCTGGCGTACTCCTCGGCGGGGAACCGAGACCAGTTCATGGCCAGGGTGACGGCGTGATCCTCGTCCGCGTACACGCGGGCGTAGGGAAGGGCGGAGGCGCCGCCGATCTCGCAGATCAGGGGGAGCGTCAGGTTCGGGGCGCCCTTGGTCCGGGCCTCGGGGCCGGGCAGCTGGGGCAGCACGTCGGCGCCCAGTCGGGCCAGCTGGGTCAGCTGGGTGGTGCTGCGTGGCGGCAGCACGGACTTCACCGCCTTGGCGACCCGCTGGTGCAGCGATTCCGAGAGCCAGGCCGCGTGCTGGGCGCACAGGGACGCCAGGACGTACAGCGTCGTCTTCAGGTCCCGGTCCCGGCACCCTGAGCCGGCCGCCAGCAGGCCCTCCACCAGGACCGGCAGGTCACGGCGGGAGCAGTGGCCGGCCGCCAGGAGGAGGACGTCGTGCCACTGCTGCTCCCGCGCGTGGCGCAGGAGCTCCGGTACGAGGTCGTCCTCGACGAACTCCTTCGCCGCCAGGAAGTCCTGGAAGGTCCGGTGCGCGAACTGGAACACGTCGCCGGTCCGCTCCTGGAGCAGGCCGCTGCGGTTGAGGAGGTGGGTGAGGATCTCCTCGGGCGTCCCCTGCGCCCCGACCCGCGGCATCCCCGGCAGCGCGCGGTTCAGCTGGTGCAGCGCCTGCTCCCGGGTGAACTCCGTCTGGCCGCCCCGGACCAGCCAGGCCGCCAGCCGCTGGAGCAGCTGCTGGTGCTCCTCCACCGACATCCGGATGCCGTCGGGGGCGTCGATCCGGCGCCGGTCGTCGCGGGCGCCGAGGAGCATCTGGAGGGCCGAGTCGTACAGCGCCCAGCGCGACTCGGGCAGGAACCCTTCCCGTAACCGGTGGAGCGCGCAGATCACTGCGCACAGCAGCGGGGTGCGGGCGAGGTCGGACAGGGCCGGATTGTGGCGGAACTGCCGGGCGAGGTCCTGTTCGAGCGCGGTCAGCTGCTCGCCGTCCCCGTCGAGCCGCGCCGCCGCGTGCCAGGCGGTGACGAAGGCCTGGATGTCCTGGTCCCGCATGGGCAGCAGGGTCAGTTCCTCGAAGCCCTCGGCGGCCAGCCACTCCGGTTCCACGGCGAGCGGCCGCACGGTCGCCACACAGCGGGTACGGGGGAAACGGGCGAGGAGTCCCGAGAGCCAGGCGTGGGTGGCCTCCCGGTCCTCCTGGGGCACCTCGTCGAGACCGTCGACGAGCAGCAGCGCCCGGCCGCCGGACAGGACCCGCCCGGCCCAGCCGTCGGGCGGCGGGTCGACCATCAGGCCCGCGACGCCGGGGAGCTCGGCGGGGGAGGGGAAGCCGGAGCCGCGGGCCCGGAGCGTCCGGAGAGGGACGACGAACGGCACGAGGCCGTTCAGCTCGGCGAGTCGGGGGCCCAGGGTGCCGGCGGCGGCGTGGGCGGCGAGCCACCAGACGAGCGTGGTCTTTCCGGCGCCTGCGTCGCCGCGGAGGAGGACGCGGGGGCGGGAGGCGAGGAGTTCGTCGATGCGCTGGGCCGGCGCGGTGACGGGTGCGGCCTCGGGGTCCCTGGAAGTGGCCTCCAGGGAGAGATAGGCGGTGTCCAGGTCCCAGGAGGAGGCGTGCCGGCCGAGTTCGTCCAGGCCGAAGATCCGGGTGCGGCGGTAGGCGGCCGCGACGGCCTCGCCGTACTCCTGCTCGTACGGCGAATCGGTCGCGCTGTGCCGGGTGAGGGCGGTGAGCGAGGGGAATCCACGGCCGGTGGCCTGGGTGAACGCGACGAGGAACTCGCCGTTCGCGGCGATGGCGCGTAGGGGCACGCACTCCACCCGCCGGTGGCCGCGCCCGCGGGGGACCTCCCTGACGATGCCGAGCAGCCCGTCTCCGGCGACGACGGGCCCTCCGGACAGCCCGGCGAGAGGCGAGGCGCCGTCGTCGGCACGCTCGGTGGCCGGGGGCACGTCGCACTCGAAGACCATGGTGCGGCGGATGAGCCCGGCGAGGGGGAGGACCGTGCCCGTGTACTGGTCGCTCTCCAGCTTGCGTCCCTCTTCGTACCGCTGGACGCGGGGGTAGCCGAGGATCTCGCAGCCGGGCAGCGGCCGGTCGGTGGCGAGCATGCTGATCTTCGGCCGGTACTGGTTGCCGCCAGGGTGGACCAGGTTCTCCGGGGCCTGGAGGAGCGCCGCGTCCAGCCGCTGGTCCGACCAGATCACCTGGCACAGGACCCGCTCGCTCCGGCCGGGAACGGACACCCAGGCCGTATAGGCGCTCCCCAGCACATGGGAGCAGGTGAGGACGGTGTGCCCGGAGAGCAGCACACCACTTCCCTGCCGCCCTTGGTGTTCGGAGTGGACGGCGACGGGGAGCCGTACGGAGGGGCTCGGCGTGATGCCCACCATCAGCGCGCCGGCCCGGCACCGAAGTCGGAGGTGTCCCCGGCGTCGTCGTTGCCGACGAGCCAGGGCCCGTTCGTCGCCGCGTTGCGTGGCTTGAGGGTGAACGAGACCCGGTGCGTCTCGCCCCGCGCCCGCGAGGCGTCGGCTCCGGCCTCGACGACCCAGGCCTTGACCTTGGTCCCGCCCTTCACCTCCTTGCGGAGTTCGATCGTGAACTCCATTTCGATGTCGCCCACTTCGAAGGCGACGGGCTTTCCGGTGGCACGGGTGGCGGCGTCGACGAGTTGATCGCGCACGGACTCGATGGCGTCGGCGAGCTCGATGTCGGTCATGATCGTGAACGTACCCGGGGAGGGCGGGGGCGGTCAGCTCATGTGCGGACTTCGACGGTGGGGGCGAGGTGTTCCGTGCCGGTGAAGCCGAGGCCTGTCCCGCTGATGAGGGTCAAGTGCTTCAGGCCGGCCAAAGGAGCCACGTCCTGTTCCCTGCCGATCGGGCCCTGCCGCAGGGAGAGCTTCCGAAGACCGGGGAAGACCTCGGCCACCTTGTCGAAGGGTGCGTCGGTTTCGGCCAGGTACAGCGTCAGCAGGTCGATCTGCGGCAGCCGGAGGAGGTCGGGGACATCGAGGAGAGTCGAGGACCGGACGTGGAGGGTGCGCAGGCTGGTGAGTGACGCGATCCCGCGCCAGTCCTCTGCGGTCAGCAAGGGCGCCTGCCGGAGAATGATCAGCCGCAGCTCCGGGAGGCGGGCGAGCGAGCCGAATCCCTCGTTGGGGGCGGCGGAGGCGATGAGACTGATCACGCTGTCGGACCTGAGGCAGGTCTCGGCCGACCACGAGTCCCACTGGGCGACGTTGAGGTCCCGGGCCTCGGCGAACAAGGGGGCGAGCGCCGCCAGCCCTTGGTCCGAGAGGCCCGGGCGGAGATCGAGGCCGGAGGGCCGCAGCCCCAGTCGTACGAGTTCTCCGGCCTGCTCGTCGGAGCCGATGGTGAAGAACAGATCTGTCGCGTCGAGGCGGGCGATGATCTCGTCGGCGTACGCGCGCGTGTCGAACCGGCGCCAGGCCCACATGAGTTGGGAGCGGACCAGCATGTCCGGATGGTCGGCGAACCGGGCGAGGTAGGGCAGGGCGGCGTCGGCCTCGATGTGGGAGGCGGTCACCACGGCCATCTGCGCATCCCGGTCGTCGAGGCCTTCAGGTCCGGGCAGCAGGTCCAGTACCGCCGCGCCCACCGAAGCGAGTTCACGCGCCTCCGCGCTCTCGCGCGGCGGGATCACCTCCGCCGTCCGCGCCAGGATCCGCTCCCGGATCTCCGGTGCCACCTCCGTCGCGTGGTCCAGCGCCGTCGCCGCCACCACCAGCACCCTGAGCTGCGTACGGCGGTCCGGCGCCGCGTCCGCCGCCGCCAGCAACTCGTCGAAGATCTCCACGCATTCGCGCGGGCGGGCGTGGCCGACGGCCATGCGGATGACGTCCTCCCATTGGTCGTCCGCCGCGTGCTGGACGAGGACGCCGATGTCCCAGCGGTCCACGAGGGCCTTCGCCGCGAGGTAGTCCTGGAAGGTGCGGTGCACGAAGTCGACCGTGTCGGCGGTCGGTTCGCGCAGGAGGCCGCTGCGGTGGAGGAGGTGGGTGAAGACCGCGCCGGGTTCGTACGCCGCCGCCTCCGTGATCGCCGGCGCGGCCTCCCGTACGACCGACTCCGCGTGCGAACGGTCCATCGTCGTGCGGCCGTTGAGCGTCAGCCAGTACGCGATCCGCTGGATCAGCTGGATCTGCGGGGCCTCGCCCAGCTCGATCCCGTACGGCGTGCCCATGTCCCGCTCACGGTCCCGGCGCGAGAGGAGCATCGAGAGCGCCGCGTCGTACAGCGCCTTCCGGCCGCGCGGCAGGAAGCCCCGGCGGCTGCGGTGCAAGGCGCAGATCAGGCCGCACATCAGGGGGTTGGTCGCGAGCTGGGCCACGTCCGCCGTCGTGCGCAGGGCGTCGAGGAGGAGCTGCTCGTACGGTGCGGCCTCCGGCCCCGCCGCCCGGTGCCAGCGGCGGACGAAGGTGGTGACCTCGGCGGCGGACATGGGGGCGAGGGTGAGTTCGGCGAAGCCCTCGGATCCCAGCCAGTCGTCGCGTACGGCGGTGGGCCGGGAGGTCACGAGCCAGCGGTTGCCGTCGTAGGAGTCGAGGAGGTCGCGGAGCCAGCGGCGGGCCCGGTCGCGCTCGGCCTCGGGGATCTCGTCGATGCCGTCGACGAGGATCAGCCCGCGCCCGGCGGCGAGGACCCGGTCGGCCCAGCCCTCGGGCGGGGAGAGCGGGCAGTCGACGGCGGAGAGGAAGCGGTCGGGGGCGGGGAGCCGCTCGCCGTGGCGGGTGAGGGTGCGGAGGGGGAGGACGAAGGGGATCCGGTGGCGGAGGTACGCCATGCCGTCCGCGAGGTCCTCGCGGGTGGCCGAGACGGCCAGCCACTGGACGAGGGTCGTCTTGCCGGAGCCGGCCATTCCACGCAGGAGCACCTTGTCGTGCCGGGCGAGGGCGAGGTCGGCGCGGCCGCCCAGGTCCATGGCGCGGAGCAAGCGGTCCGCGGCCACGTTCACGGCGTTGCGCTGCTCGGCCGACATCGCCATCAGTGCCGAGAGCGCGGTCGGAAGGTCCGAGGCTCTTGCCAGGACGACTGCCGCGGCATGCTCCCCCTGGGGGAGGAGCTCCGCGAGTGACGGGTCCGCCCCGCTCCCCGCCCCCGTCGCCTCCAGCGACAGGTACGCCACGTCCAGCGGCCACCTCTCCGGCGCGTCCCGGAGCTCGACCCCGTAGATCGTGAGGCTGCCGTGCTTCTTCGCCACGTACGCCAGGTAGCGCCGCTCGAACTCCGCGTCCCGCGCGTCCACGCGCGGGGTGCGGCGGATGACCTCGTCGACCTTGGCGTTCAGCTCCGCCTGGCCGCGGGTCTGCTCCACGAGCGTGCGGGCCACGAACGTGGGCCGCTGGGTGAAGAACTCGAGGATCTGGACGCAGGACCACTCGAGGAGCGTGTCGAGGAAGAGGACGGAGTCCGCCGACAGGCCGTCCGGGGGCGGGGCCGCCGCGCGCAGGGCCCGGGCGAGGGCCGTGGGGCCGAGCCGAACCGCCTGGACGTCGTCCATGTCGAGGTCGCCGAGGGCGAGCAGGGTGGTGGTCAGGGTGTCGGTGAGCGCCTCGGCTTCGTCGGCGGGGAAGGGCGGCTCGCCGGGGCCCGCCACGGCTCGCTCGACGAGGGTGGCGGCGAGCTTGCGGACGTCCTTCTCCGTCAGGGTGCGCTTCTCGCCGCGGAAGGAGACGAGCCCGGAGAGCCGTACGGGCTTGCGCGTACCGGTGAGGCCGGCGCCGGGGCCGTCCTTGACCAGCAGTTTTCGTAGCAGCGGGCCCATCGCGGACGAGGCCAGTCGCATGCCGATGAGTGCTGGATCCACGTGCGTCCCCCGAAGCAGCCGTGCTCGTTGTCGATCGTCGTCAGCGTAGTGCGGGACGTGATCCAAAGGGCGCCGGTTGCGTGACCCAGGTCCCATTCAGGGGGCGAGCGCCGTGACAAGGCGCACAGGCGTTTCGAGGGGTACTAGCCGGAATAGTGCTGGCGTTTGGTGCTCTTTCGGGACGTTCCGGACTCCTGGCTCGGGACTTTGGTCCCGGGAGGGGTCGAACCGTGCGGGAAGTGCCCTGATGGTCCGTTTCGGGCGCGGGCGACGTGCGGATAAACCGCTTCTCTTGGGCCGGTTTGTCCGATTTCGAAGGTGGGGGTCCGGGGTCGTCAAGGTCTGAACTTCCCGGGAGATCGCTACGACGCAATGTCGTAGATGGGGTGTTTTACGCCGGATGGGGGTCCGGGTTACCAAGGATGAGCAACAGCCCGCCCGGCGCACCGCTCGCGGCGGGTCCCGTTCTTCCCGGAGGTTTTCCCCCGTATGTCGAAGCGCGTCATGAACCCCGCCGCCCGTATCACCGCCGTCGCCCTCGCCACTGCGGGTCTGGGAGCGTCGCTGGTGGCCGGAGCAGGGTCCGCCTTCGCCGTCGAGGGCAAGGCCGCCACCATCGCGACTGCCGCGACGGGTGCGTCCGCTGCCGTCGCCGCGCAGGCCGATGCCCAGGCGCAGGCCGCCACCAAGGCCGCTGCCGTCAAGGCCGCCGCTGCCAAGGCGACTGCCGCCACGACCGTGAAGGTCGCCCCGGTCGCCGCCAAGAAGGCCCCGTCCTGGGTCAAGCCGGTCGGCTCCTACACGCTGACCGCCAGCTTCAACCAGGGCGGCGCCATGTGGGCCCACAAGCACTCCGGCCAGGACTTCGCCGTCCCGGTCGGCACCCCGGTCAAGGCCGCCGGCGCCGGCACCGTCGTGAAGGCCGGCCCGAACGGCGGCGGCGACGGTCCCGCGTACGGCAACGCCATCGTCGTCAAGCACGCCAACGGCAAGTACTCGCAGTACGCGCACCTGTCGAAGATCAACGTGCACATCGGCCAGAAGGTCGCCGCCGGCCAGAAGATCGCCTCTTCCGGCAACACCGGCAACTCCTCCGGCCCGCACCTGCACTTCGAGATCCGTACGACCCCGAACTACGGCTCCGCCCTCAACCCGGCCGCGTTCCTGCGTTCGGTGGGCGTCACCATCTGACCTGTACGGACTCCCTACGGCGCGTGATGCGCCTGAGTGAGCAGATCGAGGGCGACCTCGAGGACGGCTTCGTGCTTCTCCTCGAGGTCGCCCTCGACGTTGTCCATGAAGAACGTGCCGGCGTGCAGGGTGAAGATCGCGCTCACGCAGCGCACCCGGTCGGCCATCGCGAAGTCCGGCTCCTGCACCAGGCCGGTCAGCTCGATCATGCGCTCCTTGAAGGTCAGGCCGATGCTCAGCTCGCGCACCGTGGCCTGGTTCTCCTGCATGAAGCGGAACAGCGGGGCCGCGTCCTGCAGGGCCCGCTGGTATCGGCGCAGGATCTCCCGCCGCGTCTCCAGGGTGCGGGGCTGCGCGTTCGCCCAGGCGATCAGCTCGTCCATGGGGCGGGTGAGGTCCTGGAAGAGCCCGATCAGGATGTCTTCCTTGGTCTTGAAGTGGTAGTACAGCGCCGCCTTCGTGACGTCGAGCCGCTCCGCGATCTCGCGCAGGGAGGTCTTCTCGTAGCCCTGCTCGGCGAAGAGTTCGAGAGCCACGTCCTGGATGCGCTGGCGGGTGTTGCCTCTGGCCATGGTCTGCTCGCTCCCACACACGTTTACTTACTTGACGCCCGGCTAGTTTCGCGTCTACCGTCCCCAGTGTAGTAACTAGCCGGTCGGCAAGTAAGCGCCCAGTCGGGTGCCGGGAGCAGGGGACATGACGACGACACCGGAACCGAAGACGGCCCAGGGGGCGGAGCAGCCGCGCAGTGTCCGCGTCGTCCTTCTCGCCCTGATGATCGCGATGCTGCTCGCGATGCTCGACAACATGATCATCGGCACCGCCATGCCGACGATCGTCGGCGAGCTCGGCGGCCTGGCCCACCTCTCCTGGGTCGTCACCGCGTACACGCTGGCCACCGCCGCCTCCACCCCCATCTGGGGCAAGCTCGGCGACATGTTTGGCCGCAAGGGCGTCTTCCTCACCTCGATCGTGATCTTCCTGATCGGCTCGGCGCTCAGCGGCATGGCGCAGGACATGGGCCAGCTCATCGGCTTCCGTGCCGTCCAGGGCCTCGGCGCCGGCGGTCTGATGGTCGGCGTCATGGCGATCATCGGCGACCTGATCCCGCCCCGTGAGCGCGGCAAGTACCAGGGCATGATGGCCGGCGTGATGGCGCTCGCCATGATCGGCGGACCGCTGGTCGGCGGCACCATCACCGACCACTGGGGCTGGCGCTGGTCCTTCTACATCAACCTGCCGCTCGGCGCCGTCGCCCTCGCGATGGTCACCGCGGTGCTCCACCTGCCCAAGAAGGAGCGCGACCGCTCCACCCGGATCGACTTCCTCGGCGCCGCGCTGCTGACCGTCGGCATCACCGCGATCGTCCTGGTCACCACCTGGGGCGGCACGGAGTACGCCTGGGGCTCCGCGACCATCGTGGGCCTCTCGGTCGCCGGTGTCGCCGCGCTCGCCGCGTTCCTCTGGGCCGAGACCCGCGCGAGCGACCCGGTCGTGCCGCTGCACATCTTCCGGAGCCGGAACTTCACGCTCATGTCGGTGATCGGCTTCCTCACCGGCTTCGTGATGTTCGGCGCGGTCCTCTTCCTGCCGCTCTTCCAGCAGTCCGTGCAGGGCGCCTCGGCCACCAACTCCGGCCTGCTGCTCCTGCCCATGCTGCTGTCGATGATGGTTGTCTCGCTGGTCTCCGGCCGGATCACCACCAACAGCGGTAAGTACAAGATCTTCCCGATCATCGGCTCGGCGCTGATGGTGATCGGCCTGTTCCTGCTCGCCCAGATGGACACCGGCACCTCCCGCCTCACCTCCGGGATCTACATGGCGGTGCTCGGCGCCGGCATGGGCTTCCTGATGCAGATCACGATGCTCGTCGCGCAGAACAGCGTCGAGATGAAGGACATGGGCGTCGCGTCCTCCGCGACCACCCTCTTCCGCACCCTCGGCTCCTCCTTCGGCGTCGCGATCATGGGCGCGCTCTTCACGAGCCGCGTCCAGGACGAGATGGCGGCGCGCGGTGGCTCGGAGCTGACCCAGCAGTCCGCCCAGCTCGACGCGGCCTCCCTGGCGAAGCTGCCCGCCGCGCTGCGCGAGGCGTACCAGTACGCGGTGTCCGCCGGCACCCACTCCGCCTTCCTGGTCGGCTCGGCGGTCGCGGTCGTCGGCTTCGTCCTCGCCTTCCTGGTCAAGGAGGTGGCCCTGCGGGGCGCCGGACCGGCGGCGAAGCCGCAGGCCACGGACGAGGCGCCGAAGGTCTCCGAGACCGTCTGATCCACGCACGTACGCGAGAGGCCCCGACACACCAGGTGTGCCGGGGCCTCTCACGTAACGGCGGGGCCTCTCCCGTACCAGCCGTCCGCCCGCTAGTCCGCGAACTTGATCATCGGGAAGCTGCCGGTGTTCGTCGGCGCGTGGTCCGGGAGCCAGAGCACCGCGATCGCCCCGCCCGCCCCCTCCGGGGTGCCCTCGGGCGCCGCGTTGCGGAACGTCAGCCGGGCCCCGAGGACCCGGGCCTGCCCCGCCGCGATCGTGAGCCCGAGCCCGTGGCCCTGGCCCGCGCGGTCGCTCGCACCGGTACGGAAGCGGCTCGGGCCCTCGCGGAGCAGCGCCTCGGGGAAGCCGGGGCCGTGGTCCCGGACCCGTACCACCCGGCCCTCGACCGTCACCTCCACCGGCGGCTTGCCGTGCTTGGCCGCGTTCGCGAGCAGGTTGCCCAGGATGCGCTCGAGGCGGCGCGGGTCGGTGTTCACCCAGGACTCGTGGACGACGTGCACGACGGCGTCCGGGTCGAGCGCCCGCACCCGGCGTTCCACGAACTCGCCGAGCGCGATCTCCTGGAGCTCGGCCCGCTCCGACGCGCTGTCGAGCCGGGCGACTTCCAATACGTCCTCGACCAGGGTCCGCATGGCCTGGGCCCGGTCCCGTACGAGCTCGGTGGGGCGCCCGGGCGGCAGCAGCTCCGCCGCCGTGAGCAGACCGGTCACCGGGGTGCGCAGCTCGTGCGCGATGTCGGCGGTGACCCGGCGCTCGGCCTCGATCCGCTCCTGCAGGGCGTCGGTCAGGGCGTCCACCGCGCGCGCCAGCTCGTCGGTCTCGTCGCGGACGACTCCGCCGATCGCGTCCCGTACCCGTACGTCGGTGTTGCCCTGCGCGACCTTGCCGGCCGCCGCTGCGGCCTTCCGCAGCCGACGCGAGAGCTGGCCGCCGATGAGCACGCCGAGCGCGCAGCCGCCGAACACGACCGAGACCGAACCGATGACCAGAGCCCGGTCGAGATCCTTCATGATCGCCGTGGAGCGGTCGGCGAAGGGGATGTGCAGCGACAGCACGTCACCGTTGGCGAGCGGCACGGCCGCCCAGACGTCCGGCGGACCGCCGTGGCTGTGCTCCTGGACGTACGTACCGCGCCGCTTGTCCCGCATGAGCTGGTCCAGCTGCGGCGGCAGCATCGGGTCGTTGATCTTGGTGCCGAACCGTGGCTCCTTCGGCTTGGAGCTCTCGTACATCCGCTGCGCGAAGAGCAGCCGTTCCATCTGCACCTCGCGCGCGTTGTCGAGCATCGAGACGCGCGCCGAGTTGTGGACGACGAGGCTGAGGGTGACCGCGATCAGCGCGCCCACGGCCGCGATGGCGACGGCGATCTTCCAGCGGACCCCCGTACGGAGTGCGAGCGGCTTCACCAGTGCGCTGCCCTATGCCTTGAGCTTGTAGCCGAAGCCGCGGACCGTCTCGATCCGGTCCTGGCCGATCTTGGTGCGCAGCCGCTGGACGTGGACGTCCACCACGCGCGTGTCGCCGCCCCAGCCGTAGTCCCAGACCCGCTCCAGGAGCTTGTCCCGGGACAGGACCGTGCCCGGCGCGGACGAGAACTCCAGCAGCAGGCGCATCTCCGTCGGGGTGAGACCGACGGGCGCACCGCCCTTGCGGACCTCCATGCCCTCGGTGTCGACCTCCAGGTCGCCGAAGACCAGCACCGGGCCCTCGGGCGCGTCGCCGCGGCCCGCCTCGCCGGCCGCCGGGCCGCCGGCGTGCCCGAAACGGCGCAGCACGGCCCGGATCCGTGCCACGAGCACGGACCCGTCGAAGGGCTTGGTCACGTAGTCGTCGGCCCCGGCCTCGAGGCCCAGGACGACGTCGATGGAGTCGGCGCGCGCGGACAGCATGATCACCGGCACGGTCGACTCGTCACGGATCCGGCGGCACAGGCTGACGCCGTCCATGCCCGGCAGCATCACGTCGAGCAGCGCGATGTCGGGCCGGTCGGCCCGGAACGCCTCGAGCCCGGACAGCCCGTCCGGCATGGCGGTCACCGCGAAGCCGTCCCGCTCCAGGGCGAGCTGGGTGGCTTCGCGGATGACGTCGTCGTCCTCGACGAACAGCACATGGGTCTCGGCCATCGCGTGCCTTCCTGCCTTCCGTTCCGCTGTGTCCGCGGGTTTCGCCGGTCCTGCCGGTTCCGCCGGTCCTGCTGGTTCCGCTGCGTTCAGTTGCCGCTCGGCGCGGTCGTCGGGGGGCCGTCGATGCCTCCGTCGCCGAGCGCGCGGCTGTAGTCGTTGTGCACCCAGTCGTGCTGGCTGAACTTGCTGCCCGCCCAGCGGTAGGTGATCACGTCCTCGCCCGAGGGGTACGCCACCGGGTCGCCCTTGGCGTACACCTGCTTCGTCACGACGAGGTCGCCCCGGTCGATCGTGGCGTAGACCGCGGCGTCCTCGGCCATGAAGACGTTCTTGTACTCGCCGCTCTCCTCGCGGTACACGTACGTGCCGATGCCGACGGCATCGCCGCAGGTCATCACGTTGACGACGACATCGGGCGAGGTTCCGCCGGTCAGGTTCCCGTAGGAGGTGTCCACCGGGTACGCGTCCGCGACGCACGGCTTCAGATCGCCCTTCAGGCGCTCGCCGATCTTCGGGTCGGCCTTGATGAGCGCGATCGGGTCGACCCGCTTGGCGGGCATCTGCCCGGAGGAGGCCGAAGGGGACGGGGCCGGGGCGGCCGAGGCCACCTCGTCGGCGCGGGCGGCTCCCTCGTCCCGGGATCCCGTACCGCCGGTGGAACAGGCGGTCAGGAACAGCCCGACGGCGACGAGCCCGGCCAGTGCCGTGGTGCTCGTCGCCGGGACGATCCAGCGAGGCCGCGGGCCGCCGGGCCCGTGGTCGTCGCCGTCGTGTCTGGCACCTAGGCCGCGCACCGGTCCTGCCCCCGTTCGTCACGTCGTACGGTCGAGCGCTCCAGAGCACGGGCGTCGTCGACGCCGCGGCTCTCCAGTTCCTGACGCAGTCGGGCCAGTGCGCGGTGGAGCGTGGACTTCACCGTACCCGTCGACATGCCGAGCGCGGCCGCGGTCTCCTCCGTGCTCATCTGTTCCCAGTGCCGCAGGACGACCACACTGCGCTGCTTCGGCGCGAGCACCTTGAGGATGTCCATGAGCAGGGCCCGGTCCGCGTGCTGCTCGGTGGCGTCGTCGACGGACGCGTCGGGCAGCTGCTCGGTGGGGACCTCGTCGAGCTTGCGGGCCCGCCACCACTCCGTGCGCGTGTTGATCATCACCCGGCGGAGGTACGCGTCGGCGAGCGACTTGTCGGCGATGCCGTCCCAGCGCCCGTACGTCCGGACCAGCGCCGTCTGCAGCAGGTCCTGCGCATCGACGGGGTCCGGGACGAGACGGCGCGCGCTGCGCAGCAACGCGTCCTGCCGAGTGCGGACGTACTCCTCGAAGTCGAGCACCTCGCCATGCGACATCCCGAACCGCCTCCGAACCCCGTGACCAGCCTGTTTGCCTTACGTCGACGAAGTTACGGAGCTGTTGTCACGAGGCTGTCCGGGGCAGCCGTCGGCGGATGCACGGCTGCCCATCGGTTGTGTAACAGGGGCGTTTGATGGGTAGGAAGGTCCGTTCGGCCTCAGGAGCGTCGGGCGCCTCAGGACTGCGGCAGGCGGTACAGGCCGCCCTCCAAGGGCTCGACCAGGCCGTCGGCGACCAGGCCGTCCAGGGCGCGGGTCCGTTGCATCGGCTCGTCCCAGACCGCGTCCAGCGCGGACTGCGGCACCGCGCCCACCGCCTCCCTGAGCACGGCGAGCAGCCGGCCGCGCACCTGACGGTCCGTGCCCGCGTACGTCTGGCCGCGCCGGGGCGGCCCGTCGTGGGCCGGCTTGCCCGCGAGCCGCCAGACGCAGCTGTCGGCGATCGGGCAGCGCCCGCAGTCCTCGTTCTTCGCCGTGCAGACCAGCGCTCCCAGCTCCATCGAGGCGGCCGCCCAGCGGGCCGCCGTCCCCTCGTCCTCCGGCAGGAGCGCCCGCGCGAGCCTGCGCTCGGCAGCGGTCGTGGCGTTCGGCGGGTACTGGACCCCGGTGGCCGCCCGGGCGAACACCCGGCGGACGTTGGTGTCGAGCACCGGGTGCCGCTGCCCGTACGCGAACGAGGCCACGGCCGCCGCCGTGTACTCCCCGATCCCGGGCAGCGCCAGCAGCGCGGCGTGCGCGCTCGGTACGTCTCCGCCGTGCCGCTCCGTTATGGCGACGGCCGCCGCGTGCAGCCGCAGCGCGCGCCGCGGATAGCCGAGCCTGCCCCAGGCGCGCACGGCCTCGCCGGGGGCGTCGGCCGCCAGGTCGGCGGGCCGGGGCCAGCGCGCGAGCCACTGCTCGTACACCGGCAGGACCCGCACGACCGGAGTCTGCTGGAGCATGAACTCGCTGACCATCACCCCCCACGCCCCCGCCTCGGGGCGGCGCCAGGGCAGGTCGCGGGCGTGCCGGTCGAACCAGGCGAGGACGGGCCCGTGCAGCTCGGCGGGGGCCGGGGCGGACGCCGGGGAAGGCGCCGCGACAGGAGCGTCGAACACAGGGGTGGAGGCATCGATGGAAGTCATGGCACCTCCGATCCTGGCACGTTCAGTGCGCGCCGTGGCGCACGCCCTCGGGGCGCGTGGAGGCGCGCGGGCGTGGCCCGCGCCCCGCGCACCACACCACTGCGCCGTTGCGGCTCGACCGGGCCGTCTCCACGAGCGCCCGGACGGGCCGGGTCGCGGCCTTGACGGTCAGGAACGCCACCGCGCCGCCGAGCAGCAGGCCGACCGTCACGTCGTGCGGGTAGTGGACGCCGACGAAGACCCGGGAGAACGCCATGAGGAGCGCCATCGGCAGGGTCAGCCACACGATCCCGCGCCAGGCGAGCGCGAGCGCGACCGCCGCCGCGCCGGCGATGGCGGCGTGGTTGCTGGGGAAGGACCAGTCGCCGGTCGGCGGGCACGGCACGAGTGAGGCGGGGGCGCCCGCGACGGCCCGGCACGGACGCTCCTCGTCCACCAGTGTCTTGAGCGCCTCGCTCACCACATAGCCGAACGCGGTCGCGAGCGGGGCGAGGAGCGCGAGCGCCATCGCACCGCCCGACCCGGACCTGGCCCGCCACCAGCCGGCCACGAACAGCACGCCGAAGAGAAGCAGTCCGGCCTCCGTCCACACCTCGGCGAACTGTTGGAACCAGTGCGGGGTGGAGTGGGCGAAGTCCGTGACGTCGAGATAGAGGTCGTCCGAGAGGTTGTCCATGGTCGGCGACGCTATGCGGCGCCCTGCGCCCGGCACCCGTACCGAAGGACCACGACGACCCCCTACGAAAGTGGGGTGTATGTGATCATCGGCAAAACTTGATGTCTGGGGCGGCGGGTGGGGCGGGAGTTGGCGCCGATCTCTCGTAAGGTTCGTGGCGTGGGATCACTGCGCAATCCGGTCGGGCCGCTTCCCTCCTCCATCTACTGGCGACGGAGGGCGGTCGCGCTGTGCCTGATCGCCCTCATGGCACTGATCGCCATCTGGGCCGTCACCTCCGGTGGCGGTGGCGGGAAGAAGGCGAACGACGCCGCCAACGGCTCCTCTCCCGCGCCCTCGATCACTCCCGGACCTTCCGGTTCCGGTCCCGCGATCAGTGAACAGCCGGGCGGACGGGACGAGTCGGGTGAGTCGGGCGAGTCCGGCGAGAACTCCGGAGGCGATGGCGGCGACGGAGGTACGGGCGGAGCGGACGCCGGCACCGAGGGCGGCGGCAAGAACGGCGACACGGACGGCGGGGGCGGCGACGGCGGCGCGGGTACGGGCGCGGGGCAGCAGGTTCCGGCCAATTCTCCGCTGCCGAACTGCGCTCCCGGCACGCTGCAGTTGACCCTCCGCAGCGCCCAGGTCTCCTACGCGCCGGGCGAGAAGCCCCGCTTCCACCTGGTCGCCAAGAACACCTCGGCCGTGGACTGCAAGGCCGATCTCGGCCCGAAGAACGCGGTCCTGACGGTCAGTGACGCCAAGGACGACGACGTCTGGTCGTCCCAGCACTGCCCCCGCCCGGCCGGCGGCGTGCTGCTCCGGATCCCGGCGCGCTCGGCGATCACGCACACCGTGGAGTGGGACCGCGGCCGGAGCGCCCCGCAGTGCGCCACCGCCCCGGCGGGCCCGGTGGGACCGGGGACGTACCTGGTGGAGGCGACGATGCCGGGCGTGAAGGTCCTGCCGGCCTCGTTCACGCTGGCCAAGGACTGACGGACCGACGATACGAGGGAGGGGCCGTACGGGAATCTCCGTACGGCCCCTTCTCGTGCCCGTGTGCGTGCGGCTAGACGTACCGCTCCAGGATCGAGGACTCCGCGAGCCTGGACAGGCCCTCGCGGACGCTGCGCGCCCGGGCCTCGCCGACGCCGTCGACGGTCTGCAGGTCGTCCACGCTGGCCGCGAGCAGCTTCTGCAGCCCGCCGAAGTGCTCCACGAGCCGCTCGATGATCGCACCGGGCAGCCGCGGGACCTTGGCGAGGAGCCGGTAACCGCGCGGGGAGACCGCGGAGTCGAGGGTCTCGGGGGAACCGCTGTAGCCCAGGGCCCGCGCCACGATGGGCAGTTCGAGAAGCTCGGCGTGGGTGAGCGCGTCGAGCTCGGTGAGCGCCTCGGCGACCGTGCGAGAGCGCTTGGCCGTCGGCTCGGGCACGTAGTCGCGGATGACGAGCTCGCGCTCGGGCTCCACGCCCGCGATGAGCTCGTCGAGCTGGAGGGAGAGCAGCCGGCCGTCGGTGCCGAGCTCGACGACGTACTCGGCGATCTCGGTGGCGATCCGCCGGACCATCTCAAGCCGCTGGGCGACGGCCGTGACGTCCCGGACGGTCACCAGGTCCTCGATCTCCAGGGCGGAGAGCGTGCCGGCGACCTCGTCGAGACGGAGCTTGTACCGCTCCAGGGTCGCGAGCGCCTGGTTGGCGCGGGAGAGGATCGCGGCCGACTCCTCCAGGACGCGGCGCTCGCCGTTCACGTAGATGGCGATGAGCCGCATCGACTGGGAGACGGAGACCACGGGGAAGTTGCACTGCTTGGAGACCCGGTCCGCGGTGCGGTGGCGGGTGCCGGTCTCCTCGGTGTGGATGGAGGCGTCCGGCACGAGCTGGACACCGGCCCGGTGGATCTTGGAGATGTCCTTGTCGAGGACGAGCCCGCCGTCGAGCTTGCACAGCTCGCGCAGCCGCGTCGCGGTGAATTCGACGTCCAGCACGAAGCCGCCGGTGCACATCGAGTCCACCGTCTTGTCCATGCCGAGCACGATCAGACCACCGGTGTTGCCCCGCAGAACGCGCTCGAGGCCGTCGCGCAGTGCGGTGCCGGGAGCGACCGCGCTGAGGGCCGCGCGCATCAGCGCTTCGTTCCCGTCCTTGGCTGCCACTGCACTCCTCCGGCTCGTACGGATGGGCGAGACCAGGGCAAAGTCTAGCGACACCGCCCCGCGCCCCTCTGCCGCGCGCCGGAGCGCACCCTCTCCGCGCCCCGTGCGCTACCCGTCCTCGCCCTTGGGAGCCGCCGCCCGGCGGCTCCTCGGCAACACCCGCAACGCGTCCCCCATGTCCGCCACCTCTGTCACCTTCATGCCCGCCGGCACCTTCCCCGGGTCCGTGGGGACCAGCGCGTGGGTGAACCCGAGCCGGTGCGCCTCGGCCAGGCGCCGCTGCACGCCCGTGACCCGGCGGACCTCGCCCGCGAGCCCCACCTCGCCGATCGCGACCAGGTTCTTCGGCAGCGGGGTGTCGCTGGCGGCCGAAGCGAGCGCGAGCGCGATCGCCAGGTCGGCGGCCGGCTCGGAGAGCTTCACACCGCCCACCGTCGCCGAGTAGATGTCCCGCTTGCCGAGCGCGCTGATCCGGCCGCGCTGCTCGAGGACGGCCAGCATCATCGAGACCCGGGAGGTCTCCAGGCCGGACGTGGTCCGGCGCGGCGACGGGATCTGGGAGTCGACCGTGAGCGCCTGGACCTCGGCCACGAGCGGCCGGCGGCCCTCCAGGGTGACCGTCAGACAGGTGCCCGGCACGGCGACGTCGCGGCGGGTCAGGAACAGCCCGGAGGGGTCGGCCAGGCCCGTGATCCCCTCGTCGTGCAGCTCGAAGCAGCCGACCTCGTCCGTCGCCCCGTACCGGTTCTTCACGCCGCGGACCAGCCGCAGGCGCGCGTGCCGGTCGCCCTCGAAGCTCAGGACGACGTCGACCAGGTGCTCGAGCAGGCGCGGTCCCGCGATGGCCCCGTCCTTGGTGACGTGGCCGACCAGCAGCGTGGACATGCCCCGCTCCTTGGAGGCCCGGATCAGCGCGCCGGCGACCTCGCGCACCTGGGCCATGCCGCCCGGCGCGCCGTCGATCTCCGGGGAGGCGACGGTCTGCACCGAGTCCATGATCAGCAGCGAGGGCTTCACGGCGTCGAGGTGACCGAGGACGGCGGACAGGTCGGTCTCGGCGGCGAGGTACAGATGGTCGTTCAGCGCGTTGATCCGGTCGGCCCGCAGCCGTACCTGGCTCGCGGACTCCTCGCCGGTCACGTACAGCGTGCGGTGCTCGTCGCTCGCGGCCTTCGCGGCGACGTCGAGCAGCAGCGTGGACTTGCCGACGCCCGGCTCGCCGGCGAGCAGGACGACCGCGCCGGGCACCAGCCCCCCGCCGAGGACCCGGTCCAGCTCGTCGACGCCGGTGGAGCGCGCCGTCGCCTGCCGGCCGTCGACCTGGCCGATGGGCAGCGCGGCGGTGGAGACACGGCCGGCGGCGGTGGTGCGGACGGCGGGCGCGCCGTACTCCTCGACCGTCCCCCAGGCCTGGCACTCGGGGCAACGGCCGAGCCATTTGGCGGTCGTCCAGCCGCACTCGGTGCAGCGGTAGGACGGCCTGTCCTTGGCGGATTTCGTACGGGCAGCCATGCACCGAACCGTAGCGGGCCGCACTGACAACGGGTGCGGAGCCGGGAGCCCGCCCTCCCGGAGGGGGTCGCCCGGCGGCGGAATGCGACGTTCCTGTCCCCTTTTGAGGGATACCTTCACCCGTAAGGATTAAAAGTGTTCAACCGGTACGAAGAGTCCGCCTACTCCTGCCTACGGTCGCCCAGTGACGAGCAGCAGGCTGGAATCCTCCACACACACCACCGGCGCACACCGGGCGCATCGGCGGGCGGTCGAAGGCCCTCGGACCATCGGCCAGCACCCGCCCGCCCGCTACGAGGCGTATCTGGACGGCCTGTTCACGTACTGCCTCTCCGTGCTCTGCGACCACGACGCCGCGACCGCCGTCCTCGGCGACGTCCTCGCCGTCGCCGAACGCCAGCACAGCCGCTGTCCGTCCGACGAGGGCGGGCGCAGGGCCTGGCTCTACGCGCTGGCCCGCTGGGCCTGTCTGCGCAGCCTCGGTGAGCAGCGCCGCAAGCGACAGGGCGCGCACACGGGCCGTCCCGTCGTCGCCGCCCCGGAGCCGCCGAGGGTCTCCGAGGAGGTCGCCGAGCACCGACGCGCGGAACTGGCCCTGCTCGCCTGGCCCGAGGCGGCCGGCACCACCCCCGAGCAGCGCGAGGCCCTGGAACTCGCCGTCCGGCACGGTCTCGGCCACCGCGAAGTCGCCGCCGTGCTCTCCCTCGACCCCCTCGCCGCCCGGGAGCTGCTCTCCTCGGCCGCCTGCGAGGTCGAACGCACCCGGGCCGCGCTCGCGGTCGTCGAGACCGGGAACTGCCCCACCGTCGCCCGGCTCACCGGCGACCACCAGGTGCTGCTCTCGGCGGCCCTGCGCGCCGAACTCGTCCGCCATGTCGACGACTGCCCGCGCTGCCGCAGGGCCGCCGAGCGGGCGGGCGCGGGCGGCCCGTGGCCCGGCGCGACGGCGGTCTCCCCGGCCAGGCTCCCGCTGGTCGAGGCGCCGAGGGCGGCCGCGTACGTGGCCATGCTGCACGTCCCACGCGCGCGTGCAGGCGCCCCGCGCTTCGGGCCGTCCGGTTTCCCGATGGACCCCAAGGACCACGCGGCCCGGCGCGACCGGATGCGGGCCCGCGCGGTGACGACCACCGTCGTGGCGGCCGTGGTGGCGGCCCCCGTGCTCGCCCTGTGGGCCTCGTACCGCGGCGGTCCGATGACGGGGGAGGGCGGCCGCGCGGGCGCCCCGGTCACCGCGCGCGAGGCGGACGAACCGGCGGGCCTCGACGGCACCCCGTACGACCGCTACGAGAACGCGGGCAACGCCCACACCACCCCCGACAGCCGCTTCACCCAGGGCAGCCGCTCCCCGGACGTCTCGGTCGAGGTGATCAGCCCCGGCGGGCCGGTGGCGCCCTCCCTGCCGGGCCAGCCCGGCGCAGGCCGGATCACGGTCGCCGCGCACGGCGACGGCGACACCACCCTGCTCACGCTGACCAACTCCGGAGGCTCCCCCGCCGACTGGTCGCTGTGGTCGGACGCGCCGTGGCTGTACGTGAGCCAGGCAACCGGCACCCTGCGGCCGGGCGAGTCGGTGACGGTCCGGATCAGCGTCGACCACGCGCGCGAGCCCGCCGGCTCCTGGTCCGCGCGGGTCGGGGTGAACCCCTCGGGCGCGGCGGTGCGGATCGACGGCCGCGGGGCGGGCACCTCGCCGCCCCCGACGACGGAGGAGCCCCCTCCGACGACGGATCCGACGACCCCGCCGCCGACGACGGATCCGACGACCCCACCGCCGACGACGGAGGAACCGCCCCCCACGACGGATCCGACCACCCCGCCGCCGACGACGGAGCCGACCCCCACGGACGACCCCTCACCATCCACGGACCCGGGAACGCCGAGCGGCTCGGACTCCCCACCGACGCCGTAGACCGGGCGGCGGCGGCCGCGCGCGGGTCGTCCACCGCGGCGCGGTCGGTCACCCCGGGCCTCTCGGTCTCCCCGGGCCTGTCGGTCACCCGGGCCCGTCGCTCTCCCCGGGGCTGTCGGTCACCCGGGCCCGTCGCTCACCCCGGTCAGTCGCGGCGGGCGGGCGGTCGGCTAGCGCGGCGTCGGGTCCGCCGGGTGCGGGGCGAGCAGCGGCAGCTGGGAGGCCAGACGGGCCTCGCACAGCTCCACCAGCACCTCGTACGCCGCCTTGCCCATCAGCTCCGTCAGCTCGGGCCGGTACGTCACGTACACGGGTTCCCCCGCCCCGTGCGCCGACGTCGCCGAGGTGCACCACCAGTGCAGGTCGTGGCCGCCCGGGCCCCAGCCACGCCGGTCGTACTCGCCGATCGAAACCTGGAGGATCTTGGTGTCGTCGGGCCGCTCGATCCAGTCGTACGTCCGGCGCACCGGCAGCTGCCAGCAGACGTCCGGCTTGGTCTCCAGCGGCTCCTTGCCCTCCTTGAGCGCCAGGATGTGCAGCGAGCAACCGGCGCCGCCCGCGAACCCGGGGCGGTTCTGGAAGATGCAGGACCCCTCCCAGCGGCGGGTCTGCCGGTCGCCGTCCTCGTCGAGCTGCGTCCAGCCCGTCTCCGTGCCGACGTCGTGGAACTGCCACAGCTCCGGCGTGAGCCGGTCCACGTAGGAGGCGACCCGCTTCTCGTCGTCCTCGTCGGAGAAATGGGCGCCCAGCGTGCAGCAGCCGTCGTCGGCGCGGCCTGCCTGGATCCCCTGGCAGCCGCTGCCGAAGATGCACGTCCAGCGCGAGGTGAGCCAGGTCAGGTCGCAGCGGAAGACCTGCTCGTCGTCGGCGGGGTCGGGGAACTCGACCCAGGCGCGCGGGAAGTCGAGGCCCTTCTCGTCCGGTTCGCCCGGGCCGGAGGCCCCGCCCTGCTTCTTGGAGGTCTTGTGAGCCTTGGCAGTGCTGTCTTTGCCCGGCTTCGCCTTTTTCGTCTTTGGCACACGCCAAGCGTATGCGCGCGGGAGCAGTAGCGTTCCGTCCATGAGACTCGGAGTCCTCGACGTCGGTTCGAACACAGTGCATCTGCTGGTGGTGGACGCCCACCCCGGCGCCCGCCCGCTGCCCGCCCACTCCCACAAGGCGGAGCTGCGGCTGGCGGAGCTCCTCGACGAGGGGGGTGCGATCGCTCCCGGCGGCGTCGAGCGGCTCATCGCGACCGTGCGCGACGCCCTGCAGGCCGCCGAGGACAAGGGCTGCGAGGAAGTCCTGCCGTTCGCGACCTCCGCGGTGCGCGAGGCGACGAACGCCGACGCCGTCCTGGCCCGGGTGAAGGACGAGACCGGCATCGACCTCCAGGTCCTCACCGGCGAGGAGGAGGCCCGGCTCACCTTCCTGGCCGCCCGCCGCTGGTTCGGCTGGTCCGCGGGCAAGCTGCTGCTCCTCGACATCGGCGGCGGTTCGCTGGAGATCGCGTACGGCATCGACGAGGAACCGGACGCGGCGGTCTCGCTGCCGCTGGGCGCGGGACGGCTGACCTCCGGCTGGCTGCCCGGCGACCCGCCCGACGCCTCGGACGTACGGGCGCTGCGCCGCCACGCGCGCGCCCAGATCGCCCGTACGGTCGGAGAATTCAGCCGCTTCGGCAAGCCCGACCACGTGGTCGCCACGTCCAAGACGTTCAAGCAGCTCGCCCGGATCGCCGGATCGCCCGGCTCCGAGAAGGGGCTGTACCTGCGGCGCGTCATGACCCGCGCGTCCCTGGAGGAGTGGGTCCCCAAGCTCTCCGCCATGACGGCCGACCAGCGCGCCGCCCTCCCGGGCGTCTCGGAGGGCCGCGCACCCCAGCTGCTCGCGGGGGCGCTGGTGGCGGAGGGGGCGATGGACCTCTTCGGCGTCGGCGAACTGGAGATCTGCCCCTGGGCACTGCGCGAGGGCGTGATCCTGCGCCGGCTCGACCACCTCCCGGAGGAGTAGCGGTGGGGGCCGGGGGGGGGGCCCCCCCCCCCCGGCCCCCCCCCCCCCCCCCCCCGGGCGCCGCCCCCCCCCCCCCCCCGCGGGGCCCCCCCCCCCCCCCCCCCCCCCCCCCC
>NZ_JBHWJZ010000060.1:0-26975 GCF_042731085.1 Streptomyces sp. NPDC059875 | reverse complement strand
GACCCGGCAGCACGCCGGGTCGGGCGCCTTCTCACGTCGGTCAGGCGTCCTCGCGGATCAGATCGGCGCACTTCTCGCCGATCATCATGGTCGTGATGCACGGATTGACGGTGACGAGATCCGGCATGACCGAGCCGTCGGCGACCCTCAGCCCCTGCACTCCCTTGACCCGCAGCCGGGCGTCGAGCGGTGCCAGCGCGTCGTCGTCCGCGCCCATCTTCACCGTGCAGGCCGGGTGGTAGACGGTGTTGTGCGTCGTGCGGATGTACTCGAGCAGCTCGTCGTCGGTACGGACGGCGGGCCCCGGCGCGAGTTCGGCGCCCGCCCACCCCGCGAGCGCGGGCTGTTCGGCGATGCGACGCGCGAGCTTCAGCCCGTGCGTCATCACCCGTACGTCGTGCTCGTGCGTGAAGTACCGCGGGTCGACCCGCGGCTTGTCACGGTAGTCACGGGTCCGCAGCCGCACCGTTCCCCGCGACTTGGCACGGGTGACGTTGGGGGTGAGACAGAAGGCGTTCTCCGACGTCGGATAGCCGTACCGGGCCGTGTTCATGTCGAAGGGCACCGACCCGTAGTGGAACATCAGGTCCGGCCGGTCCAGACCCGGCTCGGTGTCGTAGAAGATGCCCGCCTCCCACCACTGGCTGGACGTGGTGGGCATCGGCTGCTTCGCCTCCCACATGATGACGCCCTCGGGATGGTCCTGAAGGTTCTCGCCGACTCCCGCGGAGTCCACCAGGACCTCGACGCCCGTCTCCCGCAGATGCTCCGCGGGGCCGATCCCGGACAGCATCAGCAGCTTCGGCGTGTCGATGGAACCGCACGAGACGATCACCTCACGACGGGCGCGGACCGTCCGGGTGTGGATCAGGTCCGGGTCCAGGTACTCGGCGCCGACACAGCGCCGCCCGTCGAAGACCAGTTTCTTCGCCCGCACCCCGGTGCGTATCTCCAGGTTGGGGCGCTTGCCCATGACCGGATGCAGATAGGCGACCGAGGAGGACTGGCGGATGTTGTTCTCGTCCGAGTTGATCTGGAACCAGTTCGCGCCCCGCACGACCGTCGAGCCCGTGTTGAAGGGGGTCGTCGGGATACCGGCCTGCGTACACGCCTTGAGCAGCGCCTCACCGCACGGGTCCCCGCCCTTGAGCGTGCGGAGCTTCACGGGGCCGGTCCGGCCGTGGTGGTCGCCGGGGGCGTCGTTGTTCTCCAGACGGCGGTACAGCGGGAAGAGGTCCGCCGCGCTCCAGCCCGTACAGCCGGCGCGCGCCCAGTCGTCCAGATCCTCCGCCGGTGCCCAGAAGGCGATGCAGGAGTTGTGCGAGGAGCAGCCGCCCAGCACCTTGGCGCGGGCGTGCCGCATGAAGCTGTTGCCGCTGTCCTGCGGTTCGACCGGGTAGTCCCAGTCGTAGCCGGACTCCAGCAGGCCCATCCACCGCTCCAGCTTGAGCACGTCGTCGTCCCCGACGTCGCTCGGCCCCGCCTCCAGGACACACACCGTCACCGATGGGTCCTCGCTGAGGCGCGCGGCGACGACGTTGCCCGCCGTTCCGCCGCCGACGACGACGTAGTCGAACTCCGCGTTGTCGAACGCTTCGGTCATGAGGGGGAGACCTCCTTCAGTACAGCGGACTCGGGGGGCGTGACGGCGGCGTGTTCCGCCAGTACGCCCGTACGGTGCCGCTGGACGAACCAGTAGTAGGCGAAGCCGCCCAGCGCGATGGCGCCGACGAAGAGGACGGCGCCCCAGCGCAGGTACCAGTGGTACGGGGCGGCGGCGTTGTACACGGCGGCCCGCGGCCAGATGAGGTTGAGCGTCATCGCCCCGCCCCACAGCACGGCCAGGATGTTGACGGGCAGGCCCCAGCGGCCCAGCGAGAACTTCCCCTCGGCGGGCTGCCACCGGCCGCGCAGCCGGGCGACCAGCATCGGCACGGTGACCAGGAGATAGGCGACGTAGATCATCACGATGCCGATGCTGGTGACCACCGTGAAGATCTGCGGCTGGCGGATGTTGACCAGCAGGATGGCCAGCGCGAGGACCCCGATGATCACGGTCGGCAGGATCGGGGTGCCGAACCGGGGGCTGACCTTCGCGAGCCGCGAGGAGCCCGGCAGGTTGTTGTCCCGTGCCATGGCGAAGGCCAGTCGGACCGCCGCCGTGTGCACCGCGAGCGCGCAGACGGTGACCGCGATCAGCACGCAGAAGAGCATCGCCTTGCCTGCCGTCGGACCGAGGACGTCCAGGACGACGTACTGCAGCCCGTCCGTCGACAACTTCTCGCCCCGCAGGCTCGACACGCTCATCAGCGCGAGGATCAGGATGAGCCCGCCCAGGACGAACGAGGCGACGATGGCACGGATGATCGCGCGCGGCGCGTTGCGCGAGGGGTCCAGGGACTCCTCGCCGAGCGAGGCCGCGGTGTCGAAGCCGTACATCACATAGGCCGAGGCGAGCGAGGCGATCAGGAACGCCCCGAAGTAGCCGAAGGACTGACCGTCGCCCGTGCCGGCCGTCTCCGTGACGACCTCCGGGCCGCGGACGACGTTCACCGCGAGAAGCACGATCAGCACGACGGTGGCGATGAGCTCGAGGAACACGCCGGCGGTGTTGATCCGCGCCATCAACTTCACCCCGAAGGCGTTGACGACGGTGGTGAAGAGGATCAGACCGGCGGCGAGGAGCACCGCGTTGGTCGCCACGTCGTACGTCCCCGAGCCGTCCCCGACGAACTGGAAGAACGACGATATCTGAGGGAGCGTCAGCTGGTAGGCGAGGGCCACGGCCGCGATGGACACGACCGAGGCGATGAGCATCATCCAGCCCGCCAGCCATCCGACGTGCGGATTGCCCACCTTCTTCGACCAGTTGTAGATGGAGCCCGCGACCGGGTAGCGGGCCGCGAGCTCCGCGAAGCAGAGCGCGACCATGAACTGCCCGGCGAAGACCATCGGCCAGGACCACCAGTAGGCGGGACCGCCGCTGGCGTAACCGAAGTAGAAGAGCTGGAACGTCCCCGTGAGGATCGAGATGTACGAGATGCCGGCCGCGAAGGTGTGGAAGTTGCCGAGCGTCCGCTTGAGTTCCGGGCGGTAGCCGAACTCGGCGAGCTCGGCGTCGTCGGAGGCCGGGGAGGGTGGTGCGATTGCCATGGTGTGTCTCCTGAACGGTAGAGGTCGCGTCAGGCGAACCAGCCCTGCGGCTCCGGTGAGGTGTTGCGCCAGATGTGCTTCGCCTCGCGGTACTCGGCGAGGCCGGCCGGTCCGAGCTCGCGCCCGGTGCCGGACTGCTTGAACCCGCCCCACTCGGCCTGCGGCACGTAGGGGTGGTAGTCGTTGATCCACACGGTGCCCAGGCGCAGCCGCGCCGCCATGCGGCGGGCCCGAGCCTCGTCGCTCGTCCAGACCGCGCCCGCGAGCCCGTAGATCGTGTCGTTCGCGAGCCGGACCGCCTCGTCCTCGTCGCCGTCGCGGAACCGCTCCACCGTCAGCACGGGGCCGAAGGACTCCTCCCGTACGACCGACATCCCGGCGTCACACCCGTCGAGGACGGTCGGCAGGTAGTAGAAGCCCCGGTCGTACGCGGGCCCTTCGGGCCGGGCGCCGCCGCAGCGCAGCACCGCGCCCTCCGCGATGCCCCGTTCCACATACGCCTCGACCTTGGCGCGATGGGCGGCCGAGACCAGCGGACCGGTCTGCGCACGCTCGTCGAAGGGCCCGCCGAGCCGGATCTCCTCGGCCCGACGCACGACCTCGTCGACGAAACGATCGTGCAGCGAGTCCTCGACGAGGAGCCGCGCGCCCGCCGAACAGACCTGCCCGGAGTGCAGGAACACCGCGGTGAGGGCCATGTCCACGGCCGCCTCGAAGTCGGCGTCCGCGAAGACGATGTTCGGGTTCTTGCCGCCCAGTTCGAGCGCGACCTTCTTCACCGTCCCGGCGGCCGCGGCCATCAGCCGGCGGCCGGTCTGCACCCCGCCGGTGAAGGAGAGCAGGTCGACGTCGGGGTGGTCGGCGAGCGGCGCGCCCGCCTCGGGGCCCGCGCCGAGCACCAGGTTCGCCACGCCGTCCGGCAGCCCGGCCTCCTGCAGCAGGCGCATCAGGTGGATCGCGGTGTGCGGGGTCAGTTCGCTCGGCTTCAGGACGAAGGTGTTGCCCGCGGCGAGCGCCGGGGCGACCTTCCAGGCCGTCTGGAGCAGCGGGTAGTTCCAGGGCGTGATCAGCCCGCACACCCCGACCGGCTCGTAGACGACCCGGCTGTCGACCGTCGGCGTGCCGGTCTCGACGACCCGGCCCGTCTCGGCGGCTGCCGCACGTCCGAAGTAGCGGAAGCAGTTCGCGATGTCGTCCATGTCGTACGCGCTCTCCACCAGCCGCTTGCCGGTGTCGAGGGACTCGGCGCGGGCGAGCGCGTCCTTGTCGCGTACGAGCAGGTCGGCGACGCGCAGCAGCAGGTCACCGCGGTCCGCGGCCGGGGTCGAGGGCCACGGGCCCTCGTCGAAGGCGCGGCGGGCGGCCGCGATGGCTTCGACGGTGTCCTTGCCGCCGGCCTCGTCGACGACGGCCACCAGGCTGCCGTCGGCCGGGCAGCGGATCTCACGGGTGCGCTCGTCGAGCGCGGACCGCCACGCGCCGCCGATGAAGAGTTCGGGCATGCTTCTCGTTCCTCCTGGTCAGCGCCCTACGGAGGGCGCCCTGGCAGCTGGGTGTCTCACCGGACGAACGCGTTCTATGCGGAATGTGACACTGATCACGCCTGGTCGGAGGGGTGGACCCGCAGTTTTCCGAGCAGCCATGCGTGGAAGATCTCGATGTGATGCTCGGTGGGCACCAGGACCCCGCCCGACCGGTAGGCGCGGGAGGCCATCGCGGGCTGGGTGCGTTCGCAGGCGTCGAAGTCCTGCACGTTCACCCGGTGGAACAGCTCCACCGACTTCGAGACATCGGCGCCGGACTCCACGACCTCGGGCGCGTACAGCCAGTCGCACTCGACGACCGTGCGGTCCTCGGCGAGCGGGAACATCCGGTGCAGGATCACATGGTCGGGGACGAGGTTGACGAACACGGTCGGCTTGACGGTGATGGCGTAGTAGCGCCGGTCCTGCTCCTCGGCCACATCGGGCAGTCGGGCGAAACCCTCGCTGCCGTCCACGGTGAAGCCCTTGACCTGCTCGGCGAACTCGGCGCCGTGCCCCACGTAGTACTGGGCCGCGTAGCCTTCCGCGAACTCCGGGAGCACATCCGTGAGTTCGGGATGGATCGTCGCGCAGTGGTAGCACTCCATGAAGTTCTCGACGATCAGCTTCCAGTTCGCCTTCACGTCGTACGTGATCCTCCGCCCGAGCGCGAGACCCTCCGTGCCGTAGCGCTCTATGGAGGCGGCGTCGCCGAGCCGCTCCACGGCAGCGCCGATCACGGTCTCCTCGAAGGACGGCGGCTCGTCGGCCAGGCACACCCACGCGTAGCCCAGCCATTCGCGCAGGTGCACCGTCACCAGGCCGTAGGCGACGCGGTCGACGTCGGGCATCTTCACCAGGTTGGGCGCGGCGATCAGCTTGCCGTCGAGGTCGTACGTCCAGGCGTGGTACGGGCATTGGAGCGAGCGCCGCACCTCGCCGGACTCCTCGGTGCACAGCCGGGCGCCGCGATGCCGGCAGACGTTGAGGAAGGCGCGCAGTTCGCCGCGCCGGTTCCGGGTGATGATCACGCTCTCGCGGCCGACCTGCACCGTGCGGAAGGCACCGGGCTTGTCGAGGTCGGCGCCGCGCACGGCGCAGAACCACATGGATTCGAAGAGCCGCTCCTGCTCCTGCCGGAAGATCTCCGGGTCGGTGTAGAAGTGGCCGGGGAGCGTGGCGATCAGACTCGGGGGCAGCGGCACGGTCGTCATGGCGGACTCCTAACGGCGGATACGGCTCATGTCGGGGTCGAACAGCGGCTCGTCGGCGACGGTGGCCGGGACCTTCTCGCCGATGTACTCGATGTGCACCGCGCTGCCGGAGGCGAGCGGCGGCAGCCAGGCGTACGAGACACAGCGGCCCAGCGTGTAGCCGTAGGACGCACTCGTCACGTACCCGGCCGGCCGGCCGTCGACGTACACCGGCTCCTTGCCGAGGACGACGGCCGCCGGGTCGTCGAGGAGCAGCGGCGTCAGCCTGCGCCGGGGCTCGCCGGCCCGCTCCAGCGCGGCCCGACCGACGAACTCGCCCTTGTCCATCCGGACGGCGAAGCCGACGCCCGCCTCGTACGGGGTGTGCTCGGCTGTCATGTCGTGGCCCCAGGAGCGGTAGCCCTTCTCCAGGCGCAGGCTGTTGAAGGCCGACCGCCCGGCGGCGATCACCCCGTGCTCCTGCCCCGCCTCCCAGAGCGTGTCCCAGAGCCGCAGCCCCAGATCGGCGCCGGTGTACAGCTCCCAGCCGAGCTCACCGACGTAGCTCAGCCGCATCGCCGTCACCGGCACATGACCGAGGTAGGTCTCCTTGGCGCGGAAGTAGCCGAAACCCCGGTGCGAGAAGTCGTCCCGGGTCAGGGGCTGCACCAGCGCACGGGCGAGCGGTCCCCACACCCCGATGCAGCAGGTCCCCGAGGTGATGTCCCGGATGTGCACGTCCGCGGGCGCGTGCCGGAGCAGCCAGTCCTCGTCCGCCCGGCTGTTGGCGCCGATCTGGAAGCGGTCGGCAGCCAGTCGCGCCACGGTGAGGTCCGAGCGGATGCCTCCGCTCTCGTCGAGCAGCAGTGTGTACGTCACGGCGCCCGGCTTCTTGGCCAGGTTGTTCGTGGTCATGCGCTGGAGGAACGCGAGCGCGCCGGGCCCGGTGACCTCCAGCCGGCGCAGCGGGGTCATGTCGTACAGCGCGACCCGCTCGCGGGTCGCCCGGGCCTCGGCGGCGGCGATCGGCGACCAGTGGCGGGCCGACCAGGCGTCCCGCTCCGGCACGGCGATGCCCGCGGCGAGCGGGGCGTTCGCCTCGTACCAGTGCGGACGCTCCCAGCCGCCGCCCTCCAGGAAGTACGCGCCGAGCTCCCGCTGGCGGGCGTGGAAGGGGCTCACCCGCAGCGGGCGCGGCTCCTCCATGGGCTGCAGCGGGTGCAGCACGTCGTAGACCTCGACGAACTGGCGGGCGCCGCGCTCGTGGACGTACGCGGGGGAGCGCTGCGCGTCCTCGAAGCGGGTGAGGTCGCACTCGTGGACGTCGATCGCGGGGCGGCCGTCGACCATCCACTCGGCGACGGCCTTCGTCACCCCGGCCGAGTGCGTGACCCAGACGGCCTCGGCGAGCCAGAAGCCGCGCAGGGAGCGGGCCTCGCCGAGCAGCGGCATCCCGTCCGGGGTGAAGGAGAAGACGCCGTTGAAGCCCTCGTCGATCTCGCTGCCTTCGAGCGCGGGCAGCAGCTCCCGGCAGTCCTCCCAGCTCGGTGCGAAGTCCTCCGGCGTGAAGGGGTACGAGGACGGCATGACCGGGGCCTCGTCGTAGGCCGGGACGGTGAACGGGTCGACGGGCAGCGGCCGGTGGGCGTAGCTCCCGATGCCGATCCGGTCGGTGTGTTCGCGGAAGTACAGGTCGCGGTCCTGGAACCGCAGGATGGGGCGGGACGCCTCGGTGCGAGGGTCGTTCACGCCGGCGAGCTCCGGCAGGGGCCGGGTCTTCGCGTATTGGTGGGCGAGCGGCAGCAGTGGGACGTCGACGCCCGCCATCCGCCCGACGACCGGGCCCCAGAAACCGGCCGCAGACACGACGTGGTCGGCGGGGAAAGCCCCCCGGTCGGTGACGACGGCGGTGACGCGGCCGTCCGCCCGCTCGATGCCGGTGACGGTGTGCCGCTCCAGGAAGCGGGCGCCGCGCGACTCGGCGCGTTCCCGCTGGGCGCGGCAGGCGAGCACGGCGCGGGCCAGGCCGTCGTCCGGGGTGTGGAAGCCGCCGAGGACCTTGCCCTCGTCGAGCAGCGGCCACAGCTCCTTGCAGCGCCGGGCCGAGACCAGTTCCCCGCGGATCCCCCAGGAGGCTGCGTATCCGGCCCTGCGGTGCAGCTCGGCCCAGCGCTCCTCGGTGGTGGCCAGTTCCAGTCCGCCCACCGCGTTGAAGCAGGGGAGCCCGTCGACCTCGAGCGAGCCGAACTTCTCCACGGTGTACTGGGCGAACGCGCTGAGCGTCCTGGACGGGCTGGTCCGGAAGACGAGACCCGGGGCGTGGGAGGTGGAGCCGCCGGGGGCGGGCAGGGGGCCCTGGTCGAGGACCGTGACATCGGTCCAGCCGCGGGCGGTCAGCTCGTCGGCGAGCGAACAGCCCACGATGCCGGCGCCGATGACCACGACACGGGGAGACGCGTGCTCCACGCCCGTCACAGGACCACCACCGAGCGCAGGACCTCGCCGCGGCGCATCTTGGCGAAGGCGTCCTCGACCTCGTCGAGCCCGATCGTCTCGGTGACGAAGGAGTTGAGGTCCAGGAGGCCGTAGAGGTACTGGTCGATCAGGATCGGGAAGTCGCGGCTCGGCAGACAGTCGCCGTACCAGGAGGACTTCAGCGCGCCGCCGCGCGAGAACAGGTCGATCAGCGGCAGGTCGATCCTCATCTCCGGGTCGGGGACCCCCACTTGGACGAGCACCCCGGCGTGGTCACGCATGTAGAAGGCCTGCTTGTACGTCTCCGGTCGGCCGACGGCGTCGATGGCGATGTCCACCCCGAATCCGTCGGTCAGCGCGCGCACGGCCTCGACGGGGTCCGTGCCACGGGAGTTGACCGTGTGGGTGGCGCCGAACTTCTCCGCCTGGTCCAGCTTCCCGTCGTCGATGTCGACGGCGATGACCTTGCGCGCGCCGTTCAGACAGGCACCCGCGATGGCCGCATTGCCGACGCCGCCGCAGCCGATCACGGCGACCGTGTCACCGTTGCCGACCCGCCCGGTGTTCACGGCCGCGCCGTAGCCGGCCATCACCCCACAGCCGATGAGTCCGGCGGCCTCGGGCCGGGCGGCGGGGTCGATCTTCACCGCCTGCCCCGCGGCGACGAGAGTCTTCTCCGCGAAGGCGCCGATCCCCAGCGCGGGCGACAGCGGCTTTCCTTCGAGGGTCATCGGCCGGGTGGCGTTGCGGGAGTCGAAGCAGTACCAGGGGCGGCCGCGGCGACAGGAGCGGCAGGTGCCGCACGGTGCGCGCCAGGCGAGCACGACGTAGTCACCCGGCGCCAGGTCGGTGACGCCCTCTCCCACCGACTCGACGGTGCCGGCCGCCTCGTGGCCGAGCAGGAAGGGGAAGTCGTCGTTGATCGCCCCCTCCCGGTAGTGCAGATCGGTGTGGCAGACCCCGCAGGCCTGGACGGAGACGAGAACCTCGCCGGGCCCGGGGTCGGGGACGAGGATCGTCCGCACCTCCACGGGTGCGCCCTTCTTGACGGCAGCGACGGCACGGACCTCATGCGGCACGATGGGCTCCTCGGTTGTTGCGCAGTGCACGACGGGTTGCACGATGGGGAACATAGTGGGAAGGGCGACAAGGAGCCGTCAAGAGGCCGGAGTTAACGGCGGGCAAAACCCGTCGGCGGCACGGAAACGCCCCCGACACACGACGACGCGGGGCCGGGTCTCCCCGGCCCCGCGTCGTGAAGGGCACCGCTCGAACGGTTCCGGTCAGATGGCGTAACCCATGCGCCGGGACAGCTCGTTCGCCGCGACGACGGTGCGCGCGGCGAGCTCGGGCAGCCGGTCCCGCTCCAGCCGGTAGGCCGGGCCCGAGACGCTGATCGCGCCGATCACCCGGCCGTCGTGCGCCCGCACCGGCGCGGCGACCGCGTGGAGTCCCAGCTCCAACTCCTCGGCGGCGATGGCGAAGCCCTGCCCGTACGCCGCGTCCAGCTCGGCGCGCAGCATCCCCGCGCTCGTCACCGTGTGCTCCGTGAACCGCGGCAGCGCCCGGGCGAGCAGCCCCTCGCGCAGCGTCACCGGCAGATGGGCCAGGAGCACCTTGCCGCTGGAGGTGGCGTGCAGGGGAGTGCGCCGGCCCAGCCAGTTCTGCGCCGTGACCGAGGCGGGTCCGCGGGCCTGCATGATGTTGACGGCGGCGTCGTCGTCCAGGACCGCGATGTTGACCGTCTCACCCAGCTCGTCGGCGAGTTCGCGGCAGACCGGCGCCGCCTCCTGGGAGATGTCCAGTCGCACGGCCGCGGCTCCCGCCAGGCGCAGGATGCCGGCGCCCAGGAAGTACTTGCCGCGGTCCTGCGCCTGGGAGACCAGGCCCCGGTTCTCCAACACGCCGAGCAGTCGGAACGCGGTGGACTTGTGCACGTCCAGCTCGTCGGCGATCTCGGTGACCCCGACCTCGCCGTGCCGGGCCAGGATCTCGAGGACGCTGACGGCGCGGTCCACGGACTGGATCGCCCCCGCCCCTCCTCTGGGGGCCCGCTCCGTCGTCTCCTCGGTCGGTTCGGCCTCTGCACGGTCGCGGGTCATAGCTCAACTCTCGCCATCTTGCGGCCCCTTGGGCGCGCATCTTCGGGAAGCCCTTGACGCGGCGGGCACCCCGACCGGATTCTGTTGCGCATAGCGCTCCCTCACGCGCCATACGCAACATGATGTTACCGAAGCGTCCTGCTGAAGACTCCTGAGACTCCTGGACCGAGGGGGGCCCGTGATTCCCGTCTGCCGCCTTGAAGACCTCCCCGTGGGCGAATCCGTCCGAATCGACACCACCCCGCCGATCGCGGTGTTCAACGCCGACGGCGAGCTGTACGCCATCGACGACACGTGCAGTCATCAGGACGCCTCTCTCTCCGAGGGATGGCTCGAAGGCTGTCTGGTCGAATGCCCGCTCCACGCCGCCTCATTCGACGTTCGTACCGGGCAGCCGACCTGCCTGCCCGCGCGGCGCCCCGTCCGCACCCACCAGGTCGTCGTCGAGGACGGCGTCGTCCACGTCCGGCCGGCCGCGCAGGAGGACACCGCAGCATGAGAACCGTCACCGTGGTCGGCGCCTCGCTCGCGGGCCTGTACGCCGCCCGCGAACTGCGCGCCCAGGGGTACGACGGACGGCTGGTCGTCGTCGGCGAGGAGCGCCACCGCCCCTACGACCGGCCACCGCTGTCCAAGGACTTCCTCACCGGGCGGGCCGACGAGCGGCAACTGGCCCTCTCCGACCCGCAGGAGGAGGCCGACCTCGACGCGGAGTGGCACCTCGGCACCCGAGCCCGAGGCCTCGACGCAGGCGGCCGCGCCCTCCTCCTGGAGAACGGCCGGACCCTCGTCACGGACGGACTCGTCATCGCCACCGGCGCCTCCGCACGCCGCCTGCCGGGGACGGACGGACTCGCCGGGGTCCACACGCTGCGCACCCTGGAGGACGCGCGCGCCCTGCGGGCCGCCCTGAGCCACGGCGTCCGGCGCGTCGTCGTCATCGGCGCCGGATTCATCGGCGCCGAGACCGCCTCCTCCTGCGCCTCGCTCGGTCACGAGGTCACCGTGGTGGAGGCGGCCCCGCTCCCGCTGGTGCCGCAACTCGGCCCCGAGATGGCCGCCGTGTGCGCCGCACTGCACCGGCGCGGCGGCACGGAGCTGATCACCGGTACGGGGGTGGCCCGGCTGCGCGGCCGGGACTCCGTCACTGCCGTGGAGCTCGCCGACGGCCGGACCCTCCCCGCCGACCTGGTCGTCGTCGGCATCGGAGCCGTACCCAACACCGGCTGGCTCGCCGGCTCCACGCTCCCGCTGAGCGACGGCGTCCTCTGCGACGACGGCTGCGTCACCGCCCTGCCGCAGGTCGTGGCCGTGGGCGACGTCGCCCGCGTCGGCGGGCTGCGCGCCGAGCACTGGACCAGCGCGACCGAGCAACCCGCCGTCGCCGTACGCAACCTGCTCGCCGGACGGACGGTGGACACCGCGCGCCCGCTGCCCTACTTCTGGTCGGACCAGTACGGCGCGCGCATCCAGTTCGCGGGGCGACACCGCGAGGGGGACGGGGTGCGGGTGGTCGAAGGGTCCACGGCCGAGGGCGGATTCCTCTGCCTGTACGAGCGCGAGGGCCGCACGACCGGCGTCCTGGCCGTCGACCGCCCGCGCTCCTTCATGCGGGCCCGCAGAGAGTTGGCCCGGGCCGCTCAGCCGGTCGGGCGGCCCCTGCCCTTCCGTGCGGGGCGGGTCGAGTCCTTGGCCCCGGTCTCCGAACCGGGGTAGAGGTGATCGACCTCGGGGCGGAGGTCCAGTATGTCGAGGAACTCCGCGAGCTCGGCCGGGTCGGTCGTCCGGCTCGCGACGACCCGCCGGGCGGCACGGCGGCGCTCGCCGGGGTCCAGCCCCGGCGAACCGTCGTTCTCCTCTGTGAGGTCCATGACGCAGATCCGACCACACGACGGCCCGGCCCGCATCACCCGTCCTCGCTCAGTGGATGCCGAGGAAGATGCCGCCCGGCGTGTTCAGGTCGTCGTTGTGGAGGTGGAAGGCGCGCAGCGACCGGGCGATCTCCCGCTGCGACACGTAGGCGTCGCGGTCCAGATCCAGCCGATCGAAGACGGCCGGACCCTCCTCGTCCGACACGCCCCAGACGGAGAGGTAGGCGGCGAACTCCTCCCTGCTGACCCGCTTGTCACCCTTCGTGTCCATGATGCGGAAGATCGCCGCCGCGAGGTTCTCGAGCAGCTCGGGCCGCTCCGTCTCGTAGCCGACCGCGCGGTGCGCGGCGACGAAGTCGTCCTGGTCCAGCCGCTCCTGCCCGGGCGACGACTGCGTGAGAAGCCCGAGCCACTGGGCCCAGTAGGCCCGGTCCAGGGCCTGGACCCGGGGGTCGTCCGCCGCCAGCCCGTACGCGGCGGCGTACGCCTCGACGATCCGCCGGTGGTCGGACCAGGTGACGAATCCGTCCCCGTCGGTGTCCAGGACGGCGAAGAGCCGCCGAAGCCTACGAGTGATCGGATCGAACGTCGCCATTCTTCCGTGTCCTTCCGGTAGAGACCTGGGTGTGCCGCCCCAGTGTCGTCGCCCGTACGCACCAGGGCACGGCGCAACACCCGTCCGCGGCCCGCGGAGGGCGCGCGGGGCCGTGGCGTGCGTCACCATCGAGTCATGGAACCCGGCCCCGACGTGCCCGCGCTCGTCAGGGAACTGACCCGGCGGGCCGACCCGCGACGCCTGCGGCGCGACGTGGAGTTCCTCGCCGACCGCCCGCGCGGCCGGATCCACGCGCCCGATGCCATGCTCAGGGCCGAGACCCATGTGGCGGACGAGCTCGCCGCGGCCGGCTGGCGCACCGAGCGGCAGCCCTTCGACGTACGGTGGCGCCCGGGCTGCACCGACCGCCCCGGCGGGCCGATGTCCCCCCTCCGGTTCCGCCTGCACCGCCGGCTGACCGGCGCGAACCTGCTGGCCCGGCTGCCGGGCGGGGACGGGCGCAGGGACGAGCGCGGGGACGAGCGCGGGGACGAGCGCGGCGACCGCCGCTGGGACGGGCGCCCCACCGTCCTCGTCGGAGCGCACCTGGACACCGTCGAGGGGAGCCCCGGCGCCGACGACAACGCCTCAGGAGTCGCCGCGCTCCTGGAGATCGCCCGGCTGCTCGGCGGCCTGCCCCGGCCCCCGGCGGTCACCCTCGCCTTCTTCGACATGGAGGAGCTGGGGTTCATCGGCGCCCGGGTCGCGGCCCGGGCCCTGCGCCGCGATGGTCGCGTGACCGGCATGATCTGCCTGGAGTCGGTCGGCTGCTTCACGACCGGCCGGGGATCACAGGCGCTGCCACCGGGGTTCGGCGCCGTCTTCCCCCGCGTGGCCGCCTCCGTACGCACCGCCGGGAGACGGGGTGACTTCACCCTCGTGGTCCATCGCCGCTCGTCGGACCGGGCCGCCGCCCTCTGGCGCCGGGCGGCGGGGGCGGTCGAGCCGCCGATGCCCGTCGTCACGCTGCGCGACCCGCGTCCGGACGGCGTGCCGGGAGCCCTCGCGGGCCTCGTGCTGCCCCCGGTGAACCACCTCGGCCGCAGCGATCACGCCGCCTTCTGGAACGCGCGGATTCCGGCCGTCATGCTCACCGGCACGGCGAACTTCCGGAACCCCCGCTACCACCGGCCGACGGACACCCCGGACACGCTCGACTACGGGCGTCTGACGGCCGTCGCCGTCGCCACGGCCGCCACCGCCGTGTCCTGGCGGCCGGTCTGAGGGCGCCCTCTCGGAGGCGGAAACGGCAGCACGGACCTACGGTGGTCGAAGAGCGCGATCAAGCCGATCCCGTTTCCGAGGAGGCTGCGATGGAGCGGCACTTTGTCTGGGTGACCACGCGCCGCATCAAGCCGGGCACCCTGGAGGAGTTCGAGCGTGCATGGCGCCCGGGCTTCGCTCCCGACGGAATGCGCCGGGCGTTGGCCTACTGGTCCGAGGACGGACAGGAGATCACCGGAGTCTCCATCTGGGACTCGCAGGAGGCGTGCGACGCGTGGCGGTCCTCCGACGCGGAGCGCGAACGGCGCGAGGTGATGGCCCCGTACGTCGTCCAGGAGACCGAGGGCTTCTACCGGGGCGGCGAACTCACCCTGCCCTCGAGGTGACGCCCACGCGGCCGTACGTACGGCGCAGGCGTCACGACCTCGGACGACTACGGATACGTCCGCACGTCGTCGTTGTACTCCCGGGCCCTTTCCCGTACGAGCGCGGGCAGCGTCCCCGCCGCCAGGTCCGCGAGGGTCGTGCCCTCCAGGACCTGGCGCAGACTCGTACGCACCGCCCGCCACACGTCCGGCATGGGCGCGGCGGCGCCCTGGTACTCCAGACCGGTCAGCTTCAGATCGCGCACGCTGACGAGCGGCCCGTCCATCGCGCGGACGACGTCGGCGAGGGTGATCTCCGCGGGGGGTCTGGCGAGGGCATACCCACCGTCCGGGCCGCGCACGCTCCGTACCAGGCGCGCCTGACGCAACTCGCTGAGGACGACGAAGAGAAAGCGGACCGGGATGTCCTGACGGCCCGCGATGTCCTCCGACTTCAGGGGCTGCTCGGGGGAGCAGGCGAGCTCCGCCATGGCCCGGATCGCGTAGTCCGTTCTCGCTGAGATCCTCACCGCCTCAATGTCTCACGGTTGGCGCGAAAGCGATGCGGCGCGGGGTGCGGGCCCTGGGCGGCCTTGTCAGTGCACATTGTTCATCGACATAGTGCACTTCACCGAGCAGCATCCGCCTGGTCCGGAGGTCCCGTCGTGTCCGTGGTGTCCCTGAGGTCCGCTCGTCCGCGCCCGACCGTCGCAGTCGTCGGCGCGGGCGCCGCCGGGGCGCTCGTCGCCGTCCAGCTCTGCGAAGCGGCGGCGCGCCGGCGCACCCCCCTCGACCTGGTCCTCATCGACCCGGCGGCGGAGGCGGGACGCGGAACGGCGTACGCCACCGAGGTCGCCGAGCACCGGCTCAACGTGCCGGTCGGCGGGATGAGCTGCTACCCCGACGACCCCGGCCACTTCCTGCGCTGGCTCTGCCGCCACGGCGAATCCGCCGTCGCCCCCACCGACTTCGCGGCCCGGTACCGCTACGGCTCGTACCTCGCCGACACCCTCGGCCGGGCCATCATCACCGCCCACGGCACGGTCGCCGTGCGCCGCCTGCGCGCGAAGGCGACCCGCTGCACGGACACGGCCGACGGGCGCCTGGAACTCCGGCTCGCCGACGGCGGGACCGTGGCCGCCGACACCGTCGTCCTGGCCACCGGACCCGCCGCCGGCACCGCGGGCTGGGCCACGGACGAGCTGCGCGGCTCCGACCGCTTCATCGCCCGCCCCTGGGCGCCGGGCGCTCTCGACGTGGTGGGCGCGGGCGACGACGTCCTGCTGGTCGGCACCGGGCTGACCGCCATCGACCTCGCGCTCGTCCTCGACCGCCCCGGCCGCACCGTGCACGCCCTCTCCCGCAGCGGCCTGTTGCCCCAGCCCCACGCCGTCGCCCCGCTCCCGCCCGTACCGCCGCCGCCCGGGATCGCGGCGCTTCCGCTCCACCGGCTCCGTACCGAACTGCGGCGCCATCTGGCGGCCTCGATGCGCGACCACGGCGACTGGCGGCCCGCTCTCGACGGGCTGCGCCCCGGCATCGTGGCGCTCTGGCAGGGCCTCACCGACGAGGAGCGGGCCGAGTTCCTCGACCGCGACGCCACCCGGTGGAACGTCCACCGGCACCGGATGGCCCCCACCACCGCCGAGAGCATCGCCCGCGCCCGCGCCGCCCGCCGACTGCGGATCCACGCCGGCCGGATCGCCTCGGCCGCACCGCGGGAGGACGGCCGGCTCGCCGTCGCCCTCGCCGACGGACGGGAACTGACGGTGGGCTGGGTGGTGGACTGCACCGGGCCCGGACTGCGGATGGACGCCGCGGGCGACCCTCTGTGGGGCGGGCTGCTCGCCGACGGTCTTGCGGCCCCCGGACCGCTCGGCATCGGCGTCGCCACCGAAGCGGGCCGACTGCGCGACACCCACGGACGCACCGAGCGGCCGCTGTTCACCCTCGGCTCGTCCCGGCGCGGCGAGCTGTGGGAGACCACCGCGATCCCGGAGATCAGGGCGCAGGCCAGGGACATCGCCGAGGCCGTACTCGCCCCGCTCACCCGCACCCCACAGGCCACCCGCCGCCGTCCCACCGACCAGTTCGGGCTGCCCCTGTCGACCCACGCCGCCGCCGCGGCCTCGTTCCGCGGCGGACTTGCCCGGGTCGTCACCGTACGGGCGAAGGCGGCCGAGGCGTTCGCCCGGGCCACCGAGCTCGACCCCGGCTTCGCGCTCGGTCACGCGGCGCTCGCCCTGCTCGGCCACGAGTGCGGCGCGGACGTCGACGTGGACCGCGAACTCGCCGACGCCCAACGCAGTGTGGCCGAACGGGGCGACGAGCGGGAACGCTCCTTCGTCGACGTCGTCACCCGCCGCGTCCGGGCGCACGGCGGGACCGGCGACGACGGCGGCGAGGACGGCGACCGGGCGCTCGTCGACCACCTCGACCGCTACCCCGGGGATGCCTTCGCCCTCTCCATCGCCGTCCCCACGATCGCCTTCTCCGGCGTCGGGGACCTCGACGGCACGCTGGCCCAGCGGCTGGTGGAGCGCACGGCGCCCGCCTACGACGGCCACTGGTTCCACACCTCGCTCCTCGCCTTCCTCCGCCAGGAACAGGGGCGCATCGACGAAGCGGGCGCCCTCGCCCGGGTGGCCCTGGCCGCCGAACCCGCTTCCGGGCACGCCGTACACGCCCTCGCCCACGTCCACTACGAGTCCGGCGAGCACAAGGTCGGTCGTGACTGGCTCGACGGCTGGATCGGCGGCCAGGGCCGGGGCGCCGTGCACCGGGCCCACTTCTCCTGGCACGTGGCGCTGCACGAACTCGCCCTGGACGACGCCGAGGCCGTACGCCGCCGCTGGTTCGCCCAGCTCGCGCCCCGCCAGGTGAACGGCGTACGGGCGCTCGTCGACTCCGGCTCACTCCTGTGGCGGGCCACGATGGCGCGGAACTGGACGGGGCGCGTCCCCGTCGACGGCGTCCTCGACGCCGTCGCCCGGGACCTGGTCGAGCGGCCCGCGACCGCGTTCACCGCCCTGCACAGCGCGGTCGCCCTGACCGCCGCGGGCGATCTGCCCGCGCTCCGGCGGCTGCGCACCCACGCCGCCGGAGCCGACGCCGTGCAGCGCGAGGTCATCGCGCCGCTGTGTGGCGCGCTGGAGGCGGTCCTGGAGGAGCAGTGGACCACCGCGGTCGAGGGACTGCGTGGCCTGCTGCCCACCCTGCGCCGCGTGGGCGGCAGCGCCGCGCAGCGCGAGGTCGTCGAGGAGACCCTGCTGTACGCGCTGATGGAGGCGGGTCACAGCGACGCCGCCCGCCACCTCCTCGAACAGCGGCTCGACCGCCGCGCCTCCCCTCTCGACCGCCGACGCCTGGCCGACCTGCCCGGGTGAGGGGCGTCAATCACCCTCGATCAGGCGGTGCAGCAGGTCCGCGGCGGCGCGACCGAACGACGGGTCGTTGAGGTGGGTGTCGACCTCCACCACATCGACCGCGCTGCCGCGCAGCCCGTCCCGGACGGCGGTGAACAGCGCCTCGTCCACCGCCGGGTCGTGGTACGGCCCTCCCGGCGCCCCGAGGGTGGAGAGACCGCGCAGCGGCAGACAGACGGTCGTGGGTCCTGTCGCGGACCGCAGCTTCGCCGCGACGCGCGCGCCGAGCTCCGTACACTCCTCGGCCGTCGTCCGCACGACCGATATCGATGGGTTGTGCACCCGCACATCGCGGTCCAGGACGCGCTCGGGGACCGTGTCGAGCGGCCCGAACTTCACCAGGTCCAGTGCTCCGGGGCTCACCACCTGCGGAAGGCCCGCACGCCCTGCGGCGAGCAACCGGTCGGGTCCCGCGGTCAGGATGCCCCCGAAGAGGTCGTCCGCGAGTTCGCAGAGCGTCAGATCCAGGACGCCCGCGAAGAGCCGCTGCTCCGCCAGCGATTCGAGCGTCCGCCCGCCGGCCCCACTCGCATGGAAGACCAGCACCTCGTAGCCCAGCTCGGTCAGCCGCTCGCGCGCCGCGTCGACGCCCGGGGTCGTCACCCCCGCCATGCTCGCCCCTATCAGGGGCCTGCCGTCCTCGGCCACCGGCGGCCGCACGGCCGCGAACCCCCGGGCCATCCCGGCGACGGCGTCGACCGCGTTCGCCAGTATCGGGGCCGACACCCTGTTGACCCCGGCGATATCGACCACGCTGTACATCATCGTGATGTCCGCGGAGCCGACGTACGGCGCCACATCACCCGAGGCCATCGAGGAGACCATCACCTTCGGCACCCCGAGCGGCAGTTCCCGCATCGCGCGCGTCGCGATCGACGTGCCGCCGCTGCCACCGAGGGCGAGCACCCCGTGGAGCCTGCCCCGCGCGTGCAACCCCCGCACGATCTCCGCCGCGCCGCGGGCCATCGCCGTGACCGCCGCGCCGCGGTCCCCCTCGCTCCGTAACCTCTCCAGATCCGTACCCGCGGCCCGGGCCACCTCGGCCCGCGGGACGTCGGCGGGTATCCGCGCCGTCCCGATCACCCCCGTGTCGACCACGATGACCTCGACACCGCGGCTCAACAGCCGTTCGCGCAGCCATCCGTACTCGAGACCCTTGGTGTCCAGCGTGCCCACCAGCACAACGATCGCCATCCCCGTACTGTCCGGCGAAGTCGACAGAGCGACAAGAGTGTGGCTGCCCGACGCCACGGCCCGCGACGCCGGACGGCATACTGACCCCTCTTCGTCACCACGACGCATCAGGAGGAGTCATGACCGCCAGTTTCAAGACCGTGATCGAGGTGGGTCCGGACCATCTCGACCAGGCCCGGGCCATCGACCGGCTGTTCCAGGAGGCGATCGCGCCGGCCACCGTCAACTTCGATTTCGAGAACATCCATCAGGCCGCCGCCGCGATCCCCGACAGCGAGGTCGTGAAGATGGTCCGCGGCTGGGGACTCCAGGAGCACGCCCCGGTCATGGTCATGGTGCTCTCCCTCAAGGAGGCCGTGCGCCAGGCGCTGCCCGGCGAGTTCGCCGACGCCTCGTTCTGGGACACCGTCGAGCTGGAGCTCGCCGGCGCGTTCACCGGCCTCGCCGCACAGGAGGGCGAGCCGGGGCTCTCGTACTACGAGGAGGGCCCGGACCGCACCCGTTACTACCGGGACGTCTTCTTCGCCCTGCAGGACGAGGAGACCGGCGACCACATGTACGCGATCGCCTTCTGCATCGACGTGACCGTCGGCCTGGAGAAGGTGAGGGCCGCCGCCCTGGAGATCGGGGACATCGCGCCCTACACGATCCGGCTCAACGCGATCGTCCTGCGCCAGGAGCTGCGCCTCGCGGCCTGACGGGCCCGACGCTCGCCCGAACGTGCGGTGACCCGCACCGGCCCGCCGTCCCGGGCCGACCCCGCCGGGAACCTAGACTGCCCGCATGGCGAAGTACTTCGACGTGCACCCCGAGAACCCTCAGCGGCGCACCATCAGCAGCGTGGCCGACAGCATCCGCTCCGGCGCGCTCGTCGCATACCCCACGGACTCCTGCTACGCCCTGGGATGCCGACTCGGCAGCCGCGACGGCATCGGCCGGATCCGCTCGATCCGCGAGCTCGACGACCGCCACCACTTCACCCTGGTGTGCCAGAACTTCGCGCAGCTCGGCCAGTTCGTACACATCGACAACGATGTGTTCCGCGCGATCAAGGCTGCCACACCCGGCAGTTACACCTTCATCCTCCCGGCGACGAAGGAGGTGCCCCGGCAGATGCAGCACCCGAAGAAGAAGACGGTCGGTGTCCGCATCCCCGACCACGCCGTCACCCAGGCCCTCCTCGCCGAACTCGGCGAACCGCTCCTGTCCAGCACGCTGCTCCTGCCCGGCGAGGACGAGCCGCTGACCCAGGGCTGGGAGATCAAGGAACGGCTCGACCACCTGGTGGACGCCGTGGTCGACTCGGGGGACTGCGGCACGGAGCCGACGACGGTCGTCGACTTCTCCGGCGGCGAGGCCGAGATCGTACGGCGCGGGGCGGGCGACACCACGCGGTTCGAGTGACCGACCCCGCGTGTGATGATCGGCGCATGACCGTCATACGTATGAGGCACGTGCTGATCCCGGCCGCCGTGGCGGTCCTGACGACCGGGTGCGGCCTGGCGGCCGAACTCGACCGCGAGGCGAATCCCGAACGGACGACGGCGCGACCGACGTCCCGGCCCTCGATGGCGGGACCGCCGCCGAGGGTGGAGACGCCCGCTCCCACGGCCCCGCAGGGCTGCCCGGCCATCGGCCTCACGGTGTCGACCGGCATGGTGAACGCCGCCATGGGCCTGCGCGCCATGCCCGTGACGCTCACCAACTGCGGAGCGCGCGAGCAGCGGTTGAACGGCTATCCGGACGTACGGGTACGGGACGTGAACCGCGAGCGCATGGACGTCACGGTCCTCAAGGGCCCGGGCCCGATCACCACGCTCGACGACCCGGGTCCGCATCCGGTGACGCTGAACCCCGGGGAGTCCGCGCGCAGTGTCTTCGTCTGGCGCTACTCGGCCGTCGACGCGGCGACCCAGCGGGGGAGCGGCGTGTACGTGGAGATCGGCCCCGCCGCCGGGGCGGACCGGCAGACGGTCGAGCCGGACGGCGGCCTGGACGTCGGTGAGACGGGCCTGCTCGGCACGACGGCGTGGCAGAAGGTCGTGGACTGAGCGGGCCCTGTTCGTACGGTCACCGGCCCCGCCGCGCCCGTACGGTCATCGGCCGAGGCGCAGGCGGCCTCCCTTCGCCGCCGCGACCAGCTCGGGCACGGTGCCGAGTTTGACGCGCGGCCGGCCGGCCGCGCGGCCCCGCGCCAGCTCGGCCCGGTCGATGGCGGCGAGCCCGCGGGCGTCGACGACGTGGCGGCCGCGACGGCGTACGAGACGCTCGAACTCCTTGCCCGTACCCGACGGTGCGGGCAGAGCGCCCGCGACGGCGTCGGCCAGGAGTGTGCCGATCGTCTCGGCGGCGCAGGTGCGGTTGGCCCCGATGCCACCCGAGGGGCCGCGCTTGATCCAGCCGACGACGTACGAGCCGGGCAGCCCCGCCACCCGGCCGGCCTCGTGCGGCACGGTGCCGGTCGCCTCGTCGAAGGGCAGCCCCGGCACCGCCACCCCGCGGTAGCCGACCGCCCGCAGCACCAGGCCGGCCGGGATCTCCCGCTCCCGCGGACCCTCCGTCACCCGCGCGCCCCGCACGGTGTCGTCGCCGAGCACGGCGACCGGAGCGGAGTGGAACCGGAGGACGATCCGCCGCTCCGTCGCCGGTGGACCCGACCAGTCCACTGTCTCCCGGGCCACGCCCCGGAGCAGCCCGGCCTTGTCGTGCGGCCCCGCGTCCTCGATTGCCGCACCGGTTCGCGGATCGTGGTCGTCGACGACCAGCCGCACATCGGGAAGACGGGTGAGCGCGCGCAGTTCGGACGCGGTGTACGCGGCGTCCTCGGGGCCGCGCCGTCCGAGCAGGACCACCTCGCGCACCTTCGAGGCGCGCAGCGCCGCGAGCGCGTGGTCGGCGATGTCGGTGCCGGCCAGCGACTCCGGATCCATGACGAGAATGCGCGCGACATCGAGGGCGACGTTCCCGTTGCCGATCACGACGACCCGCTCGGCGGAGAGGTCGATGGTGTCCTGCGCGGCCTCGGGGTGGGCGTTGTACCAGGACACGAACGCCGTCGCCGAGATGCTGCCCGCCAGGTCCTCGCCCGGGATGCCGAGTCGGCGGTCGGCGGAGGCGCCCACGGCGTAGACGACCGCGTCGTGGTGCGCGGCGAGCTCCTCGACGGTGATGTCCGTGCCGACCTCGACACCCAGCCGCATCCGCACCCGTGGGTGACGGTGGAAGCGGGCGAAGGTCTCGCCCACCTTCTTCGTCGAAGGGTGGTCCGGGGCCACGCCGTACCGGACGAGGCCGCCGGCCACCGGCAGCCGGTCGACCAGGGTCACCTCGGCGTTGGTGTGCAGGAGCAGATCCTCGGCGGCGTACATCCCGGCCGGGCCGGTGCCGACGACCGCGACCCGGAGGGGTGCGAAGTCGGACGGCAGGCTGCGGTCGAAGGTCGGTGCGCCCCAGGCGTGGAAGTTCGGCCCCGTGGCAGCCGGTTCGGGTTCCCGGTCGGCGAAGTAGGCGGCGTTGACGGCCGCGTAACCCCGCTGCGCCGGGGAGAGGCTGTCCACCGGGAAGATCGCGTCGACGGGGCAGGCGTCGGCGCAGGCACCGCAGTCGATGCAGGACGTGGGGTCGATGTGGAGCATCTCCGTGCTGCCGAACGCCCGCTCCTCCGGCGTCGGGTGGATGCAGTTGACGGGGCAGACGGCGACGCAGGTGGCGTCGCTGCAGCACGTCTGGGTGATGGCGTAGGTCATGTCGTCGGCTCAGCTCACGTCGGCAGGTCGGGCGGCGGGGTCAGATCAGGTGGGCGCGCTTGTAGAAGAAGAGCGCCGGCCGGGTGAGGAGGCGGGCCGAGGCCAGGAACTCCATGAGGCCCGAACAGCTGGACCGCATCAGCGACTTGTGGTGCTCGTTCGCCCGCGCCTCGGGGACGGCCCGCCGCGTGTCGAGCCCGGCGTTCGCGTAGACGTCGCGGTTCACCATGCTGGTGACGATCACGTACGAGGCGATCGCGATGACGAGCGCGTTGAGCTGTCGGCGCAGCGGGCCTGCGTGCCGCAGCCGCTTGCGGGTCTCGTCGCGGGCGAACTTCATGTGCCGCGACTCCTCCACGACATGGATGTTGTTGATGGTCCGGACGAAGGGCACGACCCGCTCGTCCCGCATCCAGTCCCGCTGCATGACGTCGAGGACCTCCTCGGCGACCAGGATCGCCGCATAGGCCGCCTCGCCGAAGGCGAGCGTCTTGAAGGCGCGGCCCAGTTCGACCGCCGTCCGCCGGGGGCGGTAGGCGGGGGCGCCCAGCTTCGCGGCGCCGCGGGCGAACATGATCGAGTGACGGCACTCGTCGGCGATCTCGGTGAGCGCCCACTGGAACCGCGGGGAGGTCGGGTCCTTGGCGTAGATGTCCCGCAGCACCATCTGCTGCAGGATCATCTCGAACCAGATCCCCGTACTGGCCACCGACGCGGCCTCCTGCCGCGTCAGCTCCTTGCGCTGGGCATCGGTCAGTTCGTTCCAGTACGCCGTGCCGTAGAGCGTGCTCCACTCGGGGCTCGCGCCGTGGAAGTCCCTGTCCAGCGGGGTGTCCCAGTCCACCTCGACGACCGGGTCGTACGACAGCTTCGCGGCCGATTCGAGCAGCCGCCGGGCGACGTCCTGCTCGGCGCTCCGGTCCTGGCTCTCCGGCCGGGCGGTGCTGCTTGCCATGGTGCGGCTCCTTGAATCGAGAGGGATCGACGCCACCCATGCTTGTTAGACGCGGCGTCTAGCAAGCTGTTAGACGGAACGTATAACAAGCGCCCTGTGCGGGCCTAGCCCCGTGCGGCGAATTCCACGCGATCTCTCCACGCCCGCCCGTTCTCGCGCCCTCCATGAGGCAACCCACGGCCGCCAGTTGCCGTCCTCCGGTGACGAGAGAGGCACCCGGGTCTCCCGAGGTGCCCCGACGAGACCGAGGGTGAGGAAGTCCGCTTTGATACGTGTCACACGCGCGGTGACCACGGCCGTGGCGTTACTCGCGCTGGCCGCGGCGCCCGGGCCGGCGTACGCCCAACCAGGACCCGGCCCCGCGCCGCAGGCGCCGCAGCGGGGAGAGGACGGCGACCTCCCGGAGGGCTGGCGGTTCACCGGCAGCGGCGCCGACCGGGAACTGGTCTGGACGCCCCCCGTCCCCGTGCCGATGGGGGACGCCAGGATCGAGTTCTACGCCGGGAACCGGCTGCTCGGCCGCCCGACGGCGGCACCGGACGGGCGCGCGTACCGGCTCGAGGCCGACGGCCTGCGGATCGGTGCGCCGACCGCGCTGAGAGCGCTGGCCGGCGGTCGCCGACTGGACGCGGGCGCGCCCGCCGCGGCCTCCCCGGACGCCCGGCTGCGCCCCTCGACCCCGAGAGGGGAAGCCCCGCTCCCGGCGAACGCGGTCGACCCCGGAGTGCCCGGCGGCTTCCGTACCGTCAGCGGCGAATACGCCCTGAAATCCGTACGGTTGCCCGGATACCCGGAACCGATCGAGATGCGCGCCACGGTCGTGGGCCCCGCCGACGCACCGGGGAAACGTCCGCTCGCACTGTTCCTGCACGGCCGGCACGCCACCTGCTACGGCCCCGACGAGGAGATGACCGGCTCCTGGCCCTGCGGGCCCGGCACGCGACCCATCCCGAGCCACCGGGGCTATCTCCGCGCCCAGCAACTCCTCGCCTCCCAGGGCTACGTGACGGTCTCGATCTCCGCCAACGGCATCAACGCACAGGACCACAGCGCCGACGACGCCGGTGCGCAGGCCCGCTCCTCCCTGGTACGCCAGCACCTGGCCCGCTGGGCGGACTGGGCCGCGAACCGGGCCGGCGCGCCGGCCGCCGTACGCGCATCCGCACCCGCCGACCTGTCCCGCGTCCTGCTGGTCGGCCACTCCCGCGGCGGTGAGGGCGTCAACCGGGCCGCGCTCGACAGCCTCCACAGGCCGCCCGCCGACCAGGACGGGTACCGGGGGCCGGTGCGCTGGACCATCCGCGGCAACGTCCTCATCGGCCCCACCATCTTCGGGCAGAACCCCGCCCCCGACGTGCCCTCGACGACGATCCTGCCCGGCTGCGACGGCGACGTGTCCGACCTGCAGGGGCAGATCTACGTCGACGGCACGCGCGGCGTCAGCCGCGGCTCCGCGCTGCAGAGCGCGGTGTACATGGTCGGGGCCAACCACAACTTCTTCAACAGCGAGTGGACCCCGGGCCAGGCGGAGGCCCCGGCCTTCGACGACTTCTCCACCGAAGACCCGGACCCGGTGTGCTCGCCGGGGACGAGCACCCGGCTGACCGCCACCCAGCAGCAGACCGCGGGCGCCACGTACATCGCGGCGGCGGCCCGGCTGTTCGTCGCCGGCGACGACCGCGTACGCCCGCTGCTCGACGGCTCCGGCCGGCGCGCGCCCTCGGCCGGCCCCGCGCGCGTCCTCACCCACGCCGTCGGCGCGCACCGCACCCCGGCGTTCCTGCCCGGACCGTCCGTCACCGTCTCCGGCGGCCGGCTCTGCGCCCAGGTCGACCCCGACCCGGCCCGCGCCTGCCTTCCGCAGGACACGGTCGGGCAGTCGCCGCACTTCGCCTCCTGGGAGACCTCGCCGGAGCCCGGCCGTGACGCGGTCGCACTGCGCTGGTCGAGCGCCGGGTCCAAGGTCGCGGTGCGCTCGGCGCGCCCGGTCTCCCTGGCGGGTTCCGAAGCCCTGGCCCTCCGGGTGATCGTCCCGCCCGGCACCACCGGTACGCGCCTCGACGTCGCCCTCGTCGACGCCGCCGGCCGCCGCGCCCAGCTCGGCCGGGTCGGCGTCGACGGGCTGCCCGGCAGCGAGCGGACCGCCTCGTACTGGGGCCGCGAGCTCCGCGTGCCGCTGTCCGCCGCCGCCCGGTCCGGCCTCGACCTGAAGCGGGTCACGGCCCTCGAACTGACTCCGCGGAGCGGCTCCGGGCAGGCGTGGCTGATGGACGCCTGGGGCTGGCGCCCCGGCACTCCGGCGGTGCGCCCGGCCGCGCTGCCGCGCGTCGACATCGGCCGGCTGACCGTGGCGGAGGGGAACTCCGGGGTCCGGACGTACCGCGTTCCCGTCCGTGTCTCCGGCAAGGGCAGCGGCCAGGTCCGCGTGTTCGTCGCCGCGCCGGACACCGATGAGGTCTCGTACCGCACGGTGACGGTCCGCCCCGGCAGCACGGCCATCGACGTACCGGTCCAGGTGCGCGGCAACACCCGATACGGTTACGACAGGTCGCACGAGGTGTTCGTCAAGGCGGTCCGGGGCGCCGTCGTCGGCTCCCACCGCGGCGGGGTGACCGCGACCAACGACGACGCCATGCCGACCGTCACCATGACGCCGGTCGCCGCCGACGTCACCGAGGGCAAGCCGCTGACCTGGCGGGCCACGCTCTCCGCGGCCGCTGATGCCGACGTCTACGCCACGCTCGCCATCCTGCCGGTCACCGGCGGCGCCGAGTTGTCCACGGCGGACGTGGAGCGGGGCTGGCTGGAGGAGAACTTCGGCCACGTTCCGGATCCGGCCCTGCCCCTGTCGAAGGTCTGGGAGGAGCCGTATCTCGGGGTGAACGTGCCCGCCGGGCAGCTGAGCGCCGAAGTGACGGTACCCACCGTCACGGACGGCGTCGGCGAGCCGAACGAGGTCGTACGGCTGCAGCTGGTCACCTGGGACGACGCAGGGGAGCAGCAACCGGGCCCGGAGTTCACCGGCACGGTGCGGGACGCCTCGTAACGCGTCCCCGTACCGACGGCGCGGGCCCCCCCCCCCCCGCGCGGGGGGGTGGGGGAGGGGCGAGCGGATGTGCGCGCCCCCCGCGTCGGATGGGTGGTGGTTGAAGAT
>NZ_JBHWJZ010000059.1:0-28212 GCF_042731085.1 Streptomyces sp. NPDC059875 | reverse complement strand
CGCAGCCATGCATCCACACGTTTCAGGGGTGTGCGAAACGGTTAAAGGGTTACGTTCGAGGCGAGTTGCGAGGCGCCCCGGACGTGGCCGGATGCACATCCGGCCGGACCTTGGTGCACAAGGTCCGGCCGGATGCGTGAGGTTGACGGCGCGGGTTGACGCGACGTCTAAGGAGCTCAGCCCAGGAGGCTGGTCAGCTCGACGTGCTCGAGGCCGTGCGCCTCGGCGACCTCCTTGTAAACCACCTTGCCGTCATGGGTGTTGAGGCCCAGGGCGAGCGCGGGGTCACGGCGGAGCGCCTCGGCCCAGCCGTTGTTCGCCAGCGACACGATGTAGGGCAGCGTGGCGTTGGTGAGGGCGTACGTGGAGGTGTTCGGCACCGCGCCCGGCATGTTGGCGACGCAGTAGAAGACCGAGTTGTGGACCTGGAAGGTCGGCTCGGCGTGGGTGGTCGGGTGCGAGTCCTCGAAGCAGCCGCCCTGGTCGATCGCAATGTCGACAAGGACACTTCCGGGCTTCATCTTGGCGACGAGCTCGTTGGTGACCAGCTTCGGGGCCTTGGCGCCCGGGATGAGGACGGCGCCGATGACGAGGTCGGCCTCGACGACGGCCTTCTCCAGCTCGAAGGCGTTGGAGATGACGGTCTTGACCTTGGTGCCGAAGATCTTGTCGGCCTCGCGGAGCTTGTTGATGTCGCGGTCGAGCAGGGTCACGTGGAAGCCCAGGCCGACGGCGATCTGGGTGGCGTTCCAGCCGGAGACGCCGCCGCCGATGACGACGCACTCGCCGGCGTGGGTGCCGGGGACGCCGCCGGGGAGCACGCCACGGCCGCCGACCGAGCGCATCAGGTGGTAGGCGCCGACCTGCGGGGCCAGGCGGCCCGCGACCTCGGACATCGGGGCGAGCAGCGGCAGGGCGCGGTTCGCGGTCTCGACGGTCTCGTAGGCGATGGCGGTGGTGCCGGACTCGAGCAGCGCGTCCGTGCACTCGCGGGAGGCGGCGAGGTGCAGGTACGTGAAGAGGGTCTGGTCCTTGCGGAGGCGGTGGTACTCCTCCGCGATGGGCTCCTTGACCTTCAGCAGCAGGTCGGCCGTGGCCCAGACCTCGTCGGCCGTGCCCAGGATCTGCGCGCCGGCGGAGACGTACTCCTCGTCCGTGATCGAGGAGCCCACACCGGCGTTCTGCTCGATGAAGACCTGGTGGCCGTTGCGGACGAGCTCGTGGACACCGGCAGGGGTGATGGCCACGCGGAACTCGTTGTTCTTGACCTCGCGGGGGATGCCGACCTTCATCGTCGATCACGGTCCTTGAATCAGGGGGATAACTGGGGGCAATGCGATACATACCCGGATGCGCTGCGGCGCACCGGGACAGACCGCGGTCGAACGCGGCGCACCCAGTCTAATGAAGGAGTTCCCCCTGTCTAGCCTTGCAAAGCATTAATCTTCGACGGAAGCACTGCGGATTTCGTAGGCGGAGGGTCCTGTTCCATTCTCGGTTTCCAGCAGACGCCCGGCCGCGGACCGGTGCAGCCTGGCCGCGGCGGGGTCGCCGAGCCGGTCGAGGGTGTCCGCCAGCCTGAGCTGCAGCGCGGCCTGGAGCCGTACGTCCTGGGCGCGCCGGGCCCACTCCACCGCTTCCTCGCAGGTCCGCAGGGATTCCTCGGGCCGGCCGGCGTACTCCTGCACCCGGGCCGCCTCGCTCAACGCCCGTGCGTAGCCGGGCAGATCGGCGAGCCGCCGGTACCCCGCGGCGGCGGCGCGCCAGTTCCGCAGCGCCTCGCCGTAGCGGCCCGCGTAGGTCTGCACCGCGCCGAGCCGTGCGTACAGCCGGGCCTGATCGGCCCGCTCGTCGCGGGCGAGACGCTGGGCGAGCGCGCGGCCGTACCAGTCGCCCGCCCGCTGCCAGTCCCCCAGCTCCTGGTAGGTACCGCCTACGGATTCCATCGCCCGGCCGATCGCGTACGGGTCGTTCGCGGCCCTTCCGGCGTCCAGAGCGGTCCGGTAGCGGGCCAGGGCGTCCTGGGTACGGCCGGTCCGGGCGTCCAGATCGGCCAGATTCAGCAGTGCGGCGGCCCGCTCCCGGTGCAGCCCGCGCCGCTCGGCCACGTCCAGGACCAGCCGGTGCAACCCGTACAGGTCGGGCGCTGCTGCCTCGGCGCCCCGGTGCGCGGTCTCGGCCCTGACCAGGGCGGCGACGAGCCGGCGGGCCAGGGTGTCGAGCTCGCCGTCGGCGACGGCGAGGCGGGCCGAGGCGAGCAGCACGGGCCGGCGGCCGGCCAGCCACTCGGCGGCCGCGGGCACGGTCGGGAACCGCAGGGCCCGGGGCAGCCCGGCCAGCTTCTTGCGGGCGGAGGACCCTTCGGGCTCGGTGACCGCCCGGCAGGACTGGAGGAGCCGTACGGTCCGCTCCAGCATCCGGGCCCGGGCGAGCTGCACCTCGGCGGGCCGGTCGCGCTCCTCCATCTGCGTGCGGAGGAGGGGGACGAGATGGGCCGGAACCTCGTACTGGCCGTCCCCGCGGTCCGTGACGAGCCCCATCGCGACGAAGCCGGCCAGGGTGGTCCCGGCCGCCGAGACGGAGCAGCCGGCCAGGGCGGAGGCGGTGTGGGCATCGGCACGGCCGAGGGGCGCGAGGCAGAGGAATCGCAGTATCCGGGCGGCCGGCTGGGCCAGGGACTCGTGGACCAGCTGGAACGCCCGGGAGAGCGGGTCGCCGGAGAGGGCGCGCAGCCGCTTGGCCAGGTCGGCGACGGAGGCCTTGGGGCGGGCGGCGAGCCAGCCGCCGGCGAGGACGACGGCGGCCGGCTGGCCACCGCACTCCTCGGCGAGGCTCTCGGCGGCCTGCGGGTCGACCGTCACCCGGACGGAGCCGGTGTAGGTGGTGAGCAGCTCGATCGCGGACTTGGGATCGAGGCCGCCCACGGTGCACGGGCGGACGTCGGGGATCCCGGTCAGCGGCCCCCTGGCCACGGCGACGACGAGCGCGTCGGGGTTGTCGGGGATCAGCGGATCGACCTGCTCGGCGTCGACGGCGTCGTCGAGGACCAGGACGGTACGGCGTACGGCGAGGGCCTCGCGGACCAGTTCGGTCAGCTCGTCCTCGGCGGCGCCGGGGGGCTCGGCGATGCCCAGGTCCTGGAGCAGCCCCTGCGCGACGCGTTCGGTGGGAACCGGGTCGCCGCCCGGCTCGGTCAGCCGGGCGCGGAACACCCCGTCGGGGTAGGCCGCCTCGAGCCCGGCGACGAGTTCCTCGGCGAGCGCCGTCCGCCCCGAGCCGGGACGGCCCGCGATCAGCAGCACGCGTGCGCGGGGGGCCTTGCGGCCGGCGAGGGTGTCGAGTCCGGTCCGTTCGATGTCGACGCGCAGGGCTTTCAACTCCCGCTGCCGCCCGAAGAAGTTCCGCACCCCGCCCGCTGCCACCGCCTGATCCGTCACGGGCCACGCTCCCGTCCACCTGCGCACGAGCCGATCCCGCGGGGGTCTCCGCACGGGCGATCCCGAGCGTAGTTCAGGGCATGTGCCCAACCCGGCGGAGCAGGGCGGACAGTTCCCCCGATCGGATCAGCAGATGTTCAGACCGGATGTCCCGCGGGGGTGGGGCAGGGCGCTACGCCTCGAACGGGCGCGCCGGCCACTCCGCGTCCGCCGGACGCAGCGCGTCGAGGCCGTCGCCCGAGCGCGCGGCCGCCAGCGAAAGGACACCCACCACCAGGCAGTTGTTGTGCAGGTCACCCGCCAGCACGCCCCGCACCAGGTCCGCCACCGGCACCCGGGCGAGCTCCATGTCGGCCTCCTCCTCCGAGACCTCGAAGCGTTCGCCCTCCGCCTCCGACAGGTCCCGCGCCAGGAAGATCCGTACCGCCTCGTCGCAGCCGCCGGGCGTGGTGTAGACGTCGGCCAGGACCCGCCAGTCCTCGGCCTTGACGTACGCCTCCTCGTACAGCTCGCGCTGTGCGGCGTGCAGCGGGTTCTCTCCCGGCACGTCGAGGAGTCCGGCCGGGATCTCCCAGAGCTTCTGCCGTACGGGGTGCCGGTACTGCTTGAGCAGCAGCACCCGGTCCTGGTCGTCGAGGGCGAGGACCGCCACCGAGCCGGGGTGGACCTGGTAGTCGCGGCGCGCGACCGTGCCGTCGGGCATGACCACGTCGTCCGTACGGACACTCGTCTTCTTTCCCTGGAACGGGGTCGTCGTCGCGACGACCTGCCACTCCTGCGGGGTGTCCTGCAACTCCATCTGCGTCCTCCCACACGAACCACGAACCACGAACCACGAAAGCCGGGGTACCGGCCCTGGAGAGGACCCGTACCCCGGCAACGTTAACTCCTCGTACTACTTGCCCGTCTTCCGCTCGACAGCGGCCTTGACCAGGCCGGCGAAGAGCGGGTGCGGACGCGTCGGACGCGAGCGCAGCTCCGGGTGGGCCTGGGTCGCGACCAGGTACGGGTGCACCTCGCGCGGGTACTCGACGTACTCGACGAGCTTGTTGTCCGGGGAGGTGCCCGAGAAGACCAGACCGGCCTTCTTCTCCAGCTCCGCGCGGTAGGAGTTGTTCACCTCGTAGCGGTGGCGGTGGCGCTCGTCCACGTACGGCTCGTCGCCGTAGACCTCACGGACGATCGAGCCCTCGGCGAGCTTCGCCGGGTAGAGGCCCAGGCGCATCGTTCCGCCCAGGTCGCCGGCGCCCTCGACGTACGCGAGCTGCTCCTCCATCGTCGAGATGACCGGGTGGGCGGTCGCCGCGTCGAACTCGGTGGAGTTGGCGTCCGGGATGTCGGCCAGGTTCCGCGCGGCCTCGATCACGATGCACTGCAGGCCCAGGCAGATGCCGAGCAGCGGCACCTTGTTCTCACGGGCGTACTGGATCGCGCCGATCTTGCCGTTGACACCGCGGTCACCGAAGCCGCCGGGGATCAGGATCGCGTCGACGTCGCCGAGCTGCTTCTTCGCGCCGGCCGGGGTCTTGCAGTCGTCCGAGGTGACCCACTTGACCTTGACCCGCGCCTTGTTGGCGAAGCCGCCGGCCCGCATGGCCTCGGTGATCGAGAGGTACGCGTCGGGCAGGTCGATGTACTTGCCGACGAGCGCGACGGTGACCTCGTGCTCCGGGTTGTGGACGCGGTCGAGCAGGTCGTCCCAGGTGGACCAGTCCACGTCGCGGAACGGCAGGTCGAGCTTGCGCACGACGTAGGCGTCCAGGCCCTCGGTGTGCAGCACCTTGGGGATGTCGTAGATCGACTTGGCGTCGATGGCGGCGACGACGGCCGCCTCGTCCACGTCGCACATCAGCGAGATCTTGCGCTTGATGGCGGTGGGGACCTCGCGGTCGGCGCGCAGCACGATGGCGTCCGGCTGGATACCGATGTTGCGCAGCGCGGCGACGGAGTGCTGGGTCGGCTTGGTCTTCAGCTCGCCGGAGGGGCCGATGTAGGGCAGCAGCGAGATGTGCACGACGAAGACGTTGTCGCGGCCGACCTCGTGGCGGACCTGACGGACGGTCTCCAGGAACGGAAGCGACTCGATGTCGCCGACCGTGCCGCCGACCTCGGTGATGACCACGTCGACGTCGTCGGTCGCCATGCGGCGGATCCGGGACTTGATCTCGTTGGTGATGTGCGGGATGACCTGGACGGTGTCGCCGAGGTACTCGCCGCGCCGCTCCTTGGCGATGACCTGCGAGTAGACCTGGCCGGTGGTGACGTTGGCCGAGCCGTCGAGGTCGACGTCGAGGAAGCGCTCGTAGTGACCGATGTCCAGGTCGGTCTCGGCGCCGTCGTTGGTGACGAACACCTCGCCGTGCTGGAACGGGTTCATCGTGCCGGGGTCGACGTTCAGGTACGGGTCGAGCTTCTGCATCGTGACCCGCAGGCCCCGCGCCTTGAGGAGCGCACCCAGGCTGGAGGCGGTCAGGCCCTTGCCGAGGGAGGAGGCGACACCCCCGGTGACGAAGATGTGCTTGGTCGTCGTGGTTTTGGGCGGCATCGCCAAGAGGGGGCTCCCGTGGTCGCGTTCTGGAGGTGCGTTCCGGCGTTCCCTCCGGGAGAATCGGGGGGTGCCGTCGCTGCGGTTGCGGGGGCTCGGCTGTCGCCGTTTCCCACCGGTCCACGGGGTACCAGGGTATCAGCGACAACGGGAGACCGCTTCCGGCCACACGGGGCAGTCGGGTGCACACGGACGGCGACATGCCGCTCCGGCGTACGGCCGCACCGGGTCGTCGCGGCGTCAAGCCGTGCTCACCCGATCGGCGCAATGGCGTTACAAGTGAGGGCTGCTCTGCGTCGTATCCTGCTCGGACACTCGCCGCCGATCGTCAACATCAGTTGACCGCTGACCTGAGCAAGCGCCCTGCGGGGCGGACGTGGCCGTTCGACTGGAGAGAGCACGTGGCCGGGCGCATCGAGGATTACGCACTCATCGGAGACATGCAGACGGCTGCCCTGGTCTGCCGGGACGGCAGTGTCGACTGGCTCTGCCTCCCCCGCTTCGATTCGCATGCCGTCTTCGCGGGGCTCCTCGGCACAGAGGAGCACGGGTTCTGGCGGGTCGGGCCCGCCGGACCGAACGGCGCGGCCCCCGCGCCCGCCGACCGACGCCGGTACCGCGGCGACTCGCTCATCCTGGAATCCGAGTGGGACACCCCGCGCGGCACCGTCCGGGTGACCGATTTCATGCCCCCGCGAGACGGCGCGCCGCAGCTGATCCGGATCGTGGAGGGCGTGTCCGGTCGGGTGCAGATGCGTTCCGCGCTGCGGATGCGGTTCAGCTACGGACGTGTGGTGCCGTGGGTCCACAAGGTCGGGGACCGCACGGTCGCCGTCGCCGGCCCCGATTCGGTGTGGCTGGACATGGACGCCGAGACGCACGGCAAGGACCTCACGACGTACTCCGAGTTCACCGTCACCCCCGGCGACCGGGTCACGTTCACACTGAGCTGGCAGCCCTCTCACAAGGAGGCGCCGCCGCTGCCGGACCCGGAGGGTTCGCTGGAGGCGACCGTCGACTTCTGGCGGGAGTGGGTGGAGCACTGCACGTACCACGGCCCGTACCGGGAGGCCGTGGTCCGCTCGCTGATCACGCTCAAGGCGCTGACGTACGCGCCGACGGGCGGCATCGTCGCGGCGCCGACCACCTCGCTGCCGGAGGAGATCGGCGGCGTACGGAACTGGGACTACCGCTACACCTGGCTGCGCGACGCGGCGATCACCCTGTCCTCGATGCTGCGCACCGGCTACCGCGAAGAAGCCCGGGCCTGGCGGGACTGGCTGCTCCGCGCGGTCGCGGGCGACCCGGAGAACCTGCAGATCATGTACGGGATCGCGGGCGAGAGGGAGCTCGGAGAGGCCGAGCTGGACTGGCTGCCGGGGTACGAGAACTCGGGCCCGGTCCGGGTGGGCAACGGGGCGGCCAACCAGCTCCAGCTGGACGTGTACGGCGAGGTCACCGAGGCCCTGCACCTGGCCCATATGACGGGCCTGTCCCGCAACGACTACGCCTCGCTGCTCCAGCTCAAGCTCATCCGGTACCTGGAGACGCACTGGGACCAGCCCGACGAGGGCATCTGGGAGGTGCGCGGCCCGCGCCGCCACTTCGTGCACTCCAAGGTCATGGCCTGGGTGGCGGTCGACCGCACGATCAAGCTCATCGAGTCCGGGGACGCCGACGGCCCGCTGGAGCGCTGGCGCGAGCTGCGCGACGACATCCATCGGGACGTCTGCGAGAAGGGCTACGACAAGGATCGGAACACCTTCACGCAGTCGTACGGCTCCAAGGAGCTGGACGCCTCGCTGCTGCTGATTCCGCAGATGGGGTTCCTGCCGCCGGACGACAAGCGGGTCATCGGCACGATCGAGGCGATCCAGCGGGAGCTGTCCACCGAGGACGGCTTCATCCTGCGCTACCCGACCGCCGGCGAGGAGGCCGGTGTGGACGGCCTGGAGGGCGACGAGGGCGCGTTCCTCGCGTGCTCGTTCTGGATGGCCGACGACCTGGCGATGATCGGGCGCGTGGACGAGGCCCGCAAGCTCTTCGAGCGGCTGCTCTCGCTCCGCAACGACCTGGGTCTGCTCGCGGAGGAGTGGGACCCGCGGCTGCAGCGGCAGGTGGGCAACTTCCCGCAGGCGTTCAGCCACGTGCCGCTGATCGACACGGCGCTGCGGCTGACGGCGAGCGGCGCGTACGGCGGTTGAGGCGCGGGGAGCCGCGTACCGGAATACGCTGAGAGGGTCCTGTCCCCCCGAGGAAAGGGGGGCACTCTCGTGGCTCCCCACGTGTCCGAAAGCGCCCTGGCCGGACTGGTCGAGGATCTGGCCGGCGAGGTGTACCTCCCCGGCGGTCCGGGCTACGACGAGGCCCGCGCCATCCACAACGGCATGATCGACCGGCGTCCGGCCGTGATCGCCCAGTGCGCGACCCCGGCGGACGTGTCCAACGCGGTCCTCTTCGGCCGCGAGGCGGAACTGCCCATCGCGGTGCGCGGTGGCGGTCACAGCGTCGCCGGTACCTCCGTGATCGACGGTGCGCTGGTCGTCGATCTGCGCCGGATGCACGCCGTCGTCGCCGACCCCGAGAACATGACGGTACGGGTCGAGGGCGGCGCGTTGATGAGCCATCTGGACCACGCCTGCCAGCCGTTCCACGTCGCGACGACGGGCGGGCGGGTGTCCACCACCGGAGTCGGCGGCTTCACCCTGGGCGGCGGATCGGGCTGGCTGGAGCGGAAGTTCGGGCTCGCCTGCGACAACCTCCTCGCCGCCGAGCTGATCACCGCCGAGGGCAAGCACGTGCACACGGACGCGGAGGAGAACCCGGAGCTGTTCTGGGCGCTGCACGGCGGCGGCGGGAACTTCGGCGTGGCGACCTCGCTCACCCTGCGGCTGCACGAGCTGCCGCAGATGAGCATCGCGATGCTCTTCTTCCTGCCCGAGAAGGCCGCCGAGGTGGTGCGCACCTTCCGGGACCTGGGCGAGTCCGCCCCGGACGAGGTGGGCGGCGGGGTCATCTACTTCCCCGCGCCGCCCGAGCCGTTCGTCCCCGAGCACCTCGTCGGCAAGCTGGTCTGCGGCACGCTGTTCACGTACGCCGGGCCGGTCGCCGAGGTCCGCGAGCTCTCGGCACCGTTGTTCGCGCTGGAGCCCGTGATCGAGATGGTGATGGACCTTCCGTACGTGGATCTCCAGTGCATGCTCGACGACCCGCCGGGGCTGCGGAACTACTGGTCGGCGGAGTATCTGCGGGAGTTCCCCGACGCGGCGGTGGACCTCTACTGCGAGCGCGCCTCGAAGATCCCCCTCCCCACCGCCAGCCAGCACGTGCTGTTCATGATGGGTGGCGCGGTGGCGGCCGGGCCGGCCGACCACCCGATCGCGTGGCGCACCGCGCCCTGGGCCGTTCACCCCTTCGCGACCTGGGAGAACCCGGCCGACGACGAGCGGGCGAGGCAGTGGGTACGGGACGTGCGGGCCGATGTGAGGCCGTGGTCGACCGGGGCCGTGTATCTCAACTTCATCGGCTCCGAGGGCGAGGAGCGGGTCGTCGCGGGCTTCGGTGCCGAGAACTACCGCAGGCTCGCCGCCGTCAAGGCCGCGTACGACCCCGACAACGTCTTCCGCTTCAACCACAACATCACACCGGCCGCGTGACTCACCTCAGGGCGGCGATCACCTCCCGCGCGGCGCGCTCGCCCTCGGTGGCGCCGCCTTCCATGAAGCCCTGGAAGTCGTAGCTGCAGTGCTCGCCGCCGATGTGGACGTTGCCCTGGGCGGTGCCCTCGTACCCGGCGTACCGGTGCAGATAGCCGACCGGCCAGCAGGAGTACGCGCCCAGTGCGTACGGGTTGCGGTGCCAGGCGGAGAGCTGGGCGCGGCCGGTGTACGCCTGTGAGGTGCCGGGGAAGAAGGCGTCGATGCCGCTCAGGTACCGGGTCACCAGACTCCGTACGTACGGGTCGGACTCGGTGGAGAACGGCCCGGCCGGTGCCAGGGACTTGGCGAGGCTGCCGCCGCCGTACTGGATGAGGATGCCTCCCGTACCGCCTTGGATCTTGGTGGTGTCCCAGGTCTGCTGGACCTCGGTGTCGGTGAAGCAGTCACCGGCCGAGACGCCGGGCCAGGCGCCGGTGCCGCGCCAGGGACGGGTGCCGAACTGCATGTTGAGCTTGGTGCAGTGGCCCATCCGGGCATCCCGCAGCAGGTTCTTCATCAGCGGGTCGAACCCGGCCTGGGTGAGGTCGAGCTGCTTGAGGATCGGCAGCGGCAGGCACAGGACGGTGTGGTCGGCGGTGACGGTGCGGGTGGCGCCGGCCTCGGTGAAGGTCAGGGTCTGCGTGCCGTCCGCGTTGGCGCGTACGGCGGTCAGGGACCAGCCCTGGCGCAGGGTGCCGGGGGCGAGGGCGGCCGCGATGGCGTTCGGCAGCCGGTCGTTGCCGCCGGTGATGTGGTAGCGCTCGTTGGACAGGCCCCAGATGTTGAAGTGGCCCGGATTGGTCTGGTAGCCCATGAGCAGGACGAGGGCGAGCGAGGACTGTTCGGTGGTGTCGGCGCCGTACTCGACGTTGTACGCGACGTCGATGAAGCGGCCGAGCGGCGAGGCGTGGCCGCCGGGGACCCTGGACTCGATCCACTCGTGGATGGACATGTTGTCGAGGGCGGTGCCGGTGGGGGTGGACTGGTTCCACATGACCTCCCCCGCCTCGGACAGGTCCCGGCGCAGCGACTGGTAGACGGCGTTGAAGTCCTCGTCGGCCTGGTGGCGCGGGTAGTACGTGCCGTTGAACCAGAGGACCTCCTCGGCGCCGTTGGGGCCGCCGCCGAGGAAGTCCTCCGTGGGCAGGTCGAAGCGGCGGCAGAGCTCCAGGATCTTCTTGTGGCTGGTGTCGATCAGCTCGCCGCCGATCTCGGAGGTCTGCCCGTACGCCCAGTGGCTCCGCTGGGTCCACATGCGGCCGCCGACGCGAGCGGGATCGGCCTCGTACAGCGTCGGTTTCACGCCCGCGTCCTGGAGGGTGAGAGCGGCGGTGAGACCCGAGATGCCGGCGCCGACGACGGCGACGCGGGCGGGGGTCACGGCCCGTGCCACCGCGGGCCGGGCGACGGCGGTGCCCGCGGAGACGGCGATCCCGGCCGCGGCGGCGTACTTGAGGAGGGAGCGGCGGCCGATCGGGTCGGACCTCATCCCCCTCAACTCGTCGACGGGGAGGTTCAGCCGTCGGGCGTCGGCGTGCTCGGCGGCGAGGCGGTTCAGGAGGTGCATCGGATTCGTGCGTGCCATGGGCGCTCCTGGAAGGGGTGGGTGTCAGCTCTGCGGTACGGCGGCGGGAGCGGGGGCGGTCTGTTCGTCGTCGTCGCGCTCGGTCGCGTCCTCCAGGACGATCCGGCCGATGATCTCGTAGCGCTCGGGCTGTCTGGCCTTGAGGTAGAAGCCGAGGCCGAGGCCGCCGAAGAAGACCGCTCCGACGATCCACGGGATCGCCTTGAAGAGGAGGGAGTCGGCGGCGAGCCCCGCGGCGGTCTCCATGTTCATGATCAGCAGGACGACCACGGCGGTCATGCCGATGCCACCGAGCAGTGGCGCGGTGAGCGTCTTGAACCAGTGCCGGTCCTCGGGATGGTTCTTGCGGAAGTAGCCGATGACGGCGAACGAGCAGAGGGTCTGGACGATGAGGATCGCCATCGTGCCGAGGATCGCGAGCAGCGTGTAGAGGTGGATGTACGGGTCCTGGCCGGTGAGCCAGAAGGCGCCGACCAGCACGACCGCGATGGCGCTCTGGACGTAGGAGGCGATGTACGGGGAGCCGTGCCTGGGGTGCGTACGGCCGAGGGCCGGGTGGAGGAAGCCCTCGCGGCCGATGGCGTAGAGGTAGCGGGAGGCGCACTGGTGGAACGCCATGCCGCAGGCGAAGGAGCCGGTGAGCAGCAGCCACTGGAAGGCGTCGACGGCCCAGGCGCCGATGAAGGACTGGGTGGGCGCGAAGAAGAGGTCGAGGGGCGCGGCGGACGACGAGAGCTTCACGGACCCACCGAGCCCGTTGCCCGCGATGGTCATCCAGGAGACGTAGATGTAGAAGAGACCGACACCGACGACGGAGATGAGGGTGGCGCGGGGGATGACGCGCTTGGGGTCGCGGGACTCCTCGCCGTACATCGCGGTCGACTCGAAGCCGACCCAGGACCAGAAGGCGAAGAAGAGGCCGAGGCCGGCGGAGGTGCCGGTGAAGGCGTTCTTGGGGTTGATGGGCGCGACGGGGATGCCGTCGGGGCCGCCGCCGGCGATCAGGACGGCGGTGGCGACGGCGAACAGGACCGCGATCTCGGCGATGAGCATCACACCGAGCGCCTTGGCGGTGAGGTTGATGTCGAAGTACGCGAGGACGGCGGTCACGGCGAGCATCGCCGCCGCGTACACGACCCACGGCAGGTCGACACCGAGCTGGTCGGCGACCGTCGTCTTGGTGAAGTAGGCGAAGACGCCGACGATCGAGGCCTCGAAGACGATGTACGCGAGGACGGCGAGCATGCCGGAGGCCATGCCGGCGATCCGGCCGAGGCCGTGCGAGATGTATCCGTAGAAGGCGCCGGCGGCGGTGATCCGCTTGGCCATGGCCACATAGCCGACGGAGAAGACGGTCAGGACGAGGGTCGCGAAGAGGTAGCCGGCGGGTGCGCCGGTGCCGTTGCCGAAACCGACGGCGATGGGGAGGTTGCCGGTCATCGCGGTGATCGGGGCCGCGGTGGCGACGGCCATGAAGACCACGCCGACGAGGCCGACCGAGTTCGCTTTGAGGCGCTGCACCTCGGGGGTGGGGTTCTCTGCCATGGCCGGAGAGGATCCTCCTGCGTGACGTACGCCACAATCGACATGCGGTCGCACAATTGGCCTGACGGGGCGACGAGTTGTCAACGAGATGGACGAACTGTCGGGTCCCGTGACCGTCGGGTGATGTTGCCGAAACATGTACGGCGGTAGCGTCCGGCTCCATGGACAATCAGGGCGGGATCACCGTGCAGCGGGCGCTGGAGCTGCCCGGACTCCGCAGCGGGCTCCCCGAGGTGGTCGCCGGCGCGGACCGGTTGAACCGCACGGTGCGCTGGGTGCACGCGGGCGAGGTCCCGAACATCGCGTCGCTGCTCAAGGGCGGCGAGCTGCTGCTCACGACGGGGCTCGGTCTCGGTACGCGCCCGGCGGAGCAGCGTGCCTTCGTACGCCGGCTGGCGGACCGGGGCATCGCGGCACTGGTCGTGGAGCTGGGCCCCCGCTTCTCCCGCCTGCCGGCCACGATCGTGGAGACGGCGCGCTCGGCGGGACTTCCGCTGGTGCAGCTGCACCGCGAGGTGCCGTTCGTCGCGGTCACGGAGGAGATCCACACCGAGATCGTGAACGGCCACTACGCGCTGCTGCGGCAGGCGGAGGAGGTCCACCGGCAGTGCACGGAGGCGCTGCTCGGCGGGGGCGGGGTGCCGCAGGTGCTGCGGATCCTGGCCGACTTCACGGCGAACCCGGTCTTCCTGGAGACGGCGGACGGCCAGCTGCTGTACGCGGCGGGGACGGAGTCGGGCCCGGCGGACCCCCTCCAGGTGTGGGACGGGCTGCGGGGCCAGCGGGCGGCGCGGGAGTCGGGCCCGCCGGTGGGTTCGGTGCTGGTGGACGTGCCGGGCGGCGGCCCGGGCACGGGTTCCGTACGCGCCCGCCTGGTGCTGCTGTCGGTCTCGGGCCCGCTCTCCTTGGTGCACCGCATGGCGGCGGAACGAGCGGCGGGCATCCTCGCCGTCGTCCTGATGCAGGCCAGGCAGGAGGAGGAGCTGGCGGCGCGGGGCCGGGGCGACTTCCTGACGGACCTGGCGGAGGGGCGGATCACGGCGGAGGACGCGCCGGCGCAGGCGCGTGTCCTCGGCTTCCGCCCCGGCGACGGCCCGCTGCTGCCGGTGGTGATGCGCCTGGCTTCGGAACTGTCCCCTTCCGGAAATTGGGCGCTGCTGGCGAGGGCGGTCCTGGAGGAGCTGTCGTCGGTGGGCGTCCCGGTCCTGCTGGGTGTCCGCCCGGTGGAGGGCCGTGTGCCGCTCCTCCTCGGCCTGCGCTCGGAATCGGAGCGTACGGCGGTGGCGGACCGGGTCGCGGCGGCGCTGCGGGCGGGCGTGGAGCGGGCGGGTCTGGAACGCGCGGGCGTCAACCCGCCGGTGGTCGTGGTGGGCGTCGCGGGCGGCTGGGCGGCGGCGTCGGCGTCCCTGCGGCACGCGGGCGAGACGGCGACGGCGGCCCAGGGCCTCTCGGACCGCCCCTGGTACGACGCGCGACGCCTGGACATCGACCTGCTGCTGTGGCGCCTACGGGAACACCCGGACCTGGCGGCCTTCGTGGACCGCGCGATCGGCCCCCTGCGGGACCACGACCGCACCTCCCGCCCGCCGCTGCTCCCGACCCTGGAGACGTACCTGGCCCACGCGGGCCGCAAGGCGGAGACGGCAAGGGAGCTCCACCTGAACCGCCAGACGCTCTACAACCGCCTGGCCCGCATCTCCGAACTCCTCGGCACGGACCTGGACGACCCCCAAACAGTCCTGGCCCTCTCGCTTGCCCTGCGCGCGAGGCGCCACACGCCGTAGCCCCCGGTCTCGTCAGAGTTTCGGGAGGGGGGTCCCCCCGGACGGAGTCTGGGGGAGGGTGGGGTGGGGGAGATCCCCCCGCCCCACAGCGTCAGCGGCGGTCCGACAGCTCGTCGTACACGCTCAAGACGTGCGCGATCGTCTCGTCCTCCGTCGGCCACGTGCCCGCCTGCACCCGCCCCGCCGCCGCCAGGTCCATCCGCCGGTCCACGTCCGCCAGCAACCCCCGCACTGCCTCCGCCAGCGCCTCCGCGTCCCCCCACGGCACCAACTCCGCCGCGTTCCCCACCAGTTCCGGCACCCCGCCCACCGCCGTCGCGACCAGCGGAACACCGAGCCGCAGCGCCTCCTGCGCCAGCGGCGAGCGTGCCTCCCACCGGGACGTCAGGACCGCCACGTCCGCCGCGGCCAGCAGCTCCGCCACGTCGTCCCGGCTGCCGATCAGCCGGACCGCCAGGCCCTCGGCCTCGATCCGCCGCTGCAGCGCCGCCCGCTCCCGCCCCTCCCCCGCGATCACAAGGAGCGGCTGCGGGTCCAGTTCCCGCCACACCCGCGCCGCGTCGAGCAGCATCCCGTATCCGCGCTCGGGGACCAGCGCGCCGACCGCCATCAGCAACGGCCGGTCCACCGCACCCAGTTCCGCCCGCGCTTTCCCGTCGTGCAGACAGACCGGCGCCCGCGACGCGGGCACCGTCACCGGCGCGAGCCGGGCGTCCCGCGCGCCGCGCCGCCGCGCGCGGTCGACGAGTTCGGAGGAGGTGCCGAGGACAACGGCCGCCGCCCGCACGGTCCTTCGCTCGAGCAGCCGCAACAGCCCGCCCCGCGCACCCTCCACATGGTTACGGGTGTGCCAGGTCGTCACGAGCGACGGCGTCGCCCGTACGCCACCCGACAGCGCGAGCATCGCCCGCACCGAGGCGTGCAGCCCGTGCGCGTGCACGACGTCCGCGCCGATGCAGGCATTACGGAGCGCGGCGACCGTCGCGGGGTCGTTGCGGCGCGGGACGGGCACGAAGTGCGCGCCGGCGCCGATGAAGTCGTAGGCGCGGTCGAGTTCGGCCGGGGCGCACACGGTCACCCGCACGCCCCTCGCCACCAGCCCCGAGGCAAGTGATCTGACGTGAGCGCTGCTGCCCGCGCTGCCGCCGCCCAGCACTTGGACCGTACGGAGCTGTGTCACGGGCCCAAGGATGCCAGCCCGTACGCACGTTCCGGCACCGAAGCCGCGTCGTTCCTGGGTTCGCGCCCTCAACTCGCCGGGCGGGATCACTCACATGGGTGAGCGCGCGGGGGCGCTCAGCTGCTCTCCGTACGCCGCCGCGGCGATGAGCCCCGCCGCGTGGACGGCGAGTCCGAACCGCCCGTTCCCGGCGGCGATCGCGCTGCCGACGGCCGCGCCGAGCGCGTGCGCGCCCGTGTCACCGAGCATCGTGCGCTCACCGAGGTCGTCGGCGAGGACGGCGGCCGCGGCGCCCATCGGCGCGGCGGCGAGCGAACCGCGCAGCAGTCCGGGCGCGCCGAGCGCCAGTACCGTCAACGCGGCGCGTCCGGGGGCCACGTCCACGAGGTTGACGAAATGCGCGGTCCCCGCGATCACGACACCCGCCAGGACCTTGTCCACCGGACGCTCCTTCAGCAGCGCCCCGGCCACGAGGCCGGCCGCGCCGATCCCGAGGAGCTTCACGGCGCCGCTGGTGACCTCGCCCCGGCGCAGGGCCCCGAGGTGCGCCCGGAACCCGCGCCGCTCGTCACCGCGCAGATCGTCGTACGCCCCGCAGGCGCCGGCGGCGAGGACGGCGAAGGCGGCCGGCCCTCCCCCAGGCTTCGGCCGGGCGGACCCCCCTCTCGCTGCGCTCGCGACGGCCAGCGCGGTCCCGACGGCGGTCGCGGGCCCGGCGTACAGATCGACGCTCCGCCCGGCGCGGTTCTCCCGCCGCCACCCCTCGTCATCCCGACGCCGCAACCCGGCATACACGGCCCGACTCACACCCGCGGCCACCACGAACGCCCCGACCCTGCCCAGCTTCCCGATCACGGCCCCAGCCTAGGCGGGCGAACGCCGCCGGAGAGGAGCGGGTCGTCCGATGCCGGGCGGAGCGCTCGTCACCGGCCGGGAGCCGTACGGCCGGAACTGAGCCGCAACCGCCCCTCGCACCACGGCGGCCGCCCAGCGACCGAGGGCCCGCAGCCCGGGCTCGTTGGCGGCTCAGGGCGAAGCGCCTTGCCCCCGCAGGCGGCTCGCCAGTTCCGGTCGTCAAGCCGACGCCCTCCGTCCCGCCCGGCCGCCCGCCGTCAGGCCGGTGCCCGCCACCCGTCAGGCGTCCGCCCGTGCCGTCGCCAGGAGCTCCTCCGCGTGCGCCCGTGCCGTCTCCGAGTCCTCCTGGCCGGCCAGCATCCGCGACAGTTCGCGGACCCGGTCCTCGCCCTCAAGGACGGTGACGCCGGACCGGGTCACGGACCCGTCGTTCGTCTTCTCCACCAGCAGCTGCCGGTCGGCGAACGCCGCGACCTGCGGCAGGTGCGTGACGACCACGACCTGCGCGGACTTGGCGAGTTTGGCGAGGCGGCGGCCGATCTCCACGGCCGCCTTGCCGCCGACGCCCGCGTCGACCTCGTCGAAGAGGTACGTCGGCACGGGGTCCACACCGGCGAAGACGACCTCGACGGCCAGCATCACCCGGGACAGCTCACCACCGGACGCGCCCTTCGCGATCGGCCGCGGCGGCGCGCCCGGGTGCGGGGCGAGCAGCAGCTCCACCTCGTCGGCGCCGGCAGGCCCGTACGCCACGGTCCGGCCGCCGACCTCGACGCCCTCGGGATCCTCGGTCTGCCGGATGTCGAACGACACGCGCGCGTGAGGCATGGCCAGCGAGGCCAGTTCGGCGGTGACGGCGTCGGCGAACCGCGCCGCCGCCTCCGTACGGGCGTCGGTGAGCGCCTGCGCGAGCGCCGACAGTTCGGTCCGCAGCGCGTCCCGCTCGGCCGTCAGCTCGCCGATCCGGTCGTCGTCGCCCTCCAGCTCGGTGAGCCGGGCCGCGCTCTCCTGTGCCCAGGCGAGGACGGCGGAGACGTCCGCGCCGTACTTCCGGGTGAGCTGGGTCAGCGCCGCGCGCCGCTCCTCGACGGCCGCGAGCCGGCGCGGGTCGGCGTCCAGGTTGTCGGCGTATCCGGCCAGCTCGCCGGCCACGTCGGCGAGCAGGATGGAGATCTCCCCCATCCGGTCCGCGAGCGCGGCGAGCGCCGGATCGTGCGACCGTACGGCTTCCAGTGCCCGCCCCGCGCCCGCGACCAGGGTCGTCGCGTCGACGGCCTCCGGGTCCTCGGGCTGCCCGGCGAGCGCCGCGTGCGCCAGGGCGGCGGCGGAGGCGAGGGCCTCGGCGTGCCCGAGCCGCTCCGCCTCCGCGGCCAGCTCGGTGTCCTCCCCGGCCCGCGGCTCGACGGCCTCGATCTCGCCGAGTCCGAAGCGCAGCAGATCGGCCTCCTGGGCCCGCTCCCGCGCACGCGTGGTGATCTCGTCGAGCTCGGCGACGACGGCCCGCAGCCGCCGGTAGGCCTCCCCGTACGCGGCGAGCGGTACGGCGACCGCGTCGCCCGCGTAGCGGTCCAGGGCCCCGCGCTGGCGGGCCGGCTTGAGCAGGCCCTGCTGGTCGGTCTGGCCGTGCACGGCGACGAGTTCGTCGGCGAGCTCGGCGAGCAGGCCCACGGGCACGGAGCGCCCGCCGAGATGGGCGCGCGAGCGCCCCTCGGCCGAGATCGTCCGGCTGACGAGCAGCGCGCCGTCGTCGAGCTCGGCGCCCGCCTCCGCCGCCCGTGCGGCGGCTCCCGCCCCCGCGGGCAGCGTGATCCGCCCCTCGACGACGGCCGAGCCCGCGCCGATCCGCACCAGGGCCGGGTCGGCGCGTCCGCCGAGCAGCAGCCCCAGGCTCGTCACGACCATGGTCTTGCCCGCACCGGTCTCACCCGTCACCGCGGTGAAACCGGGCGACAGCTCGACAACAGCGTCGTCGATGACCCCGAGCGACCGTATCCGCATCTCCTCCAGCACGGGGAAGACCTTACGAGGTCGAGGCCCGGCTGTGCGACGGCCCCTGCCGGAACGGTACGAACACACAGGTCGGGGAGGCGGTTGTCACCCGTGGGGGTGGGTGGCCAGGGGCCGCCCCGCGCCTCAGTGCGGCGCGCCGCGCCACCCCGAGACCGGCAGGGCGAACTTCGCCACCAGACGGTCCGTGAACGAGGCGTGGTGCAGCCTCGCCAGCCGTACGGGAACCTCCCCGCGCCGCACCTCCACCCGTGCGCCCGACGGGAGTTCCACCGTCCGCCGTCCGTCGCACCACAGCACCCCGTGCGGGGTGTGCGGCTCGACCTCCACGGTGAGCACCGATTCCGGCGTCGTCACGAGCGGCTTCGCGAACAGCGCGTGGGCCCCGATCGGGACCATCAGCAGCGCCTCGACCTCGGGCCAGATCACCGGTCCGCCCGCCGAGAAGGCGTACGCCGTCGAGCCCGTGGGGGTCGCGCAGATCACCCCGTCGCAGCCGAATCCGGTGACCGGCCGGCCGTCGATCGCGAGGACGACCTCCAGCATCCGTTCCGGGGAGACCTTCTGCACGGCGGCTTCGTTCAGCGCCCAGTCCCGGTGCAGTACGTCACCGTTCTCGTACACGACGACGTCGAGGGTCATCCGCTCCTCGACCTCGTAGGCGCGCGTGACGACCCGGTCGACGACCTTGTCGAGGTCGTCGCGCTCGGCCTCGGCGAGGAAGCCGACGCGCCCCAGGTTGACTCCGAGCATCGGCACGCCGGACGCCCGGGAGAACTCGGAGCCGCGCAGCAGCGTCCCGTCGCCGCCGAGGACGACCAGCAGCTCACAGCCCTCCAGCGCGTCGGAGCAGGCTTCCGGCACCGTCTCCACGGACGGCGGCAGCGGCAGGTCGGCCGCCTCCGCCTCCAGGACGCGGACGCCGATCCCGCTGCGCAGCAGCCCGAGGACGACGAGTTCGGCGCTGCGCACGGCGGCCGGTCGGCCGGTGTGCGCGAGCAGGAAAACGGTGCGCTGTGCTGCTGTCGTTGAGCTCAACGAGGTCCCTCCGCCACGGCGCGGTCGACATCCGCCGGATCGAGCGCGGGCGCCCCTGCCCGCAGCCACAGAAAGTACTCGACGTTGCCGGACGGTCCGGGCAGCGGGCTGGCCGTCACGCCCAGCACCCCGAGCCCGAGCTCGGCGGCCTGCCGCGCCACGTTCTTCACCGCGTCGGCCCGCAGCTCCGTGCTGCGCACCACTCCCCCCGTACCGAGCCGCTCCTTGCCCACCTCGAACTGCGGCTTGACCATCAGCACGAGGTCCGCGTCGGGGGCGGTGCAACGCACCAGGGCGGGCAGCACGAGACCGAGCGGGATGAAGGAGAGGTCGCCGACGACGAGGTCGACCGGCGTTCCGTCGATCGCCTCGAGCGTCAACTCGCGCACGTTCGTACGGTCCTTCACGGTGACCCGGTCGTCGCTCTGCAGCGACCAGGCGAGCTGTCCGTAGCCGACGTCGACCGCGACGACGTGCGCGGCGCCGGCCCTCAGCAGGACGTCGGTGAAGCCGCCGGTCGACGCGCCCGCGTCGAGGGCCCGCCGTCCTTCGACCTTCAGGCCCTGCGGTACGAAGGCGGCGAAGGCGCCGGCGAGCTTGTGGCCGCCGCGCGAGACGTAGTCGGGGTCCGCGTCGTCCTGGGAGACGACGATGGCCGCGGCGGTCTCGACCTGGGTGGCGGGCTTCGTCGCCACGGTCTTGCCGACGGTCACGCGCCCCGCGGCGATCAGCTGGCTGGCGTGCTCGCGCGAGCGGGCGAGCTTGCGGCGTACCAGCTCGGCATCCAGACGGCGGCGTGCCACTCCTGCCACGTTCGGTTCAGCTCCTGTGATTGTTCGGCGGCGCCGGATGAGTCGGCGGTGTCGGTCCGGGGCGGACGACGTCGAGCGAGGTCAGCTCGTCGCGCAGCCCACGGTGTACATCCTCGTACACCTCCAGGTGTCCGTCCGCCGGGAGGTGGTCCGCGTCGGCAAGCCGCTCCAGGAGGGCGTCCACGGCGGGACGCCCGGTGGGGGCGCGCTCCACGCCCAGCGGCGCGGGCGCGGCGGGCTCGTACGCCGCCTCCTCGTCCGGGTCCGGCGTCACATCCGTCACGTCGCTCATGCCCCGACGCTATCGCGAAGCCCTGGGGTACGGTCGATCACGATGGCCACGATCGAGGAGTGCCGCAGCGCACTCGACAAACTTTCGGACAATCTCATGCGAGCCGACGGCGAGGTACGCAGCGCCGCCGCGCTCGACCGCACCCTGAGCTGCCACATCAAGGATCTGGACACGACGTTCACCGGCCGTCTCGCGGGCGGCCGGATCGAGGTCCAGGACACGGTGGCGGGCCCGCCGCCGACCAGGGCGCAGATCCGTCTGGCGATGACGGGTGACGACCTGGTGGCGATGGTGAACGGGGAGCTGAACTTCGCGAAGGCCTGGGCCTCCGGCCGGGTCGGGCTGGAGGCCGGCTTCCGCGATCTTCTCAAGCTTCGCTCACTTCTGTAGCGCGGGCTGCGCGGGCTCCTGCTCCGTCCGCCGGTTCTCGGCCCGCGTCTTCCGCGCCGCGGGCACCACGAGCGGCGTCCCCGTCTCGGGGTCGTCGATGACCTGGCAGCGCAGCCCGAAGACCCGCTCCACCAGCTCGGCCGTCACGACCTCGGCCGGCGGGCCCTCGGCGACCACCTCGCCGCCGCGGACGGCGATGAGGTGGGTGGCGTACCGGGCCGCGTGGTTCAGGTCGTGCAGGACGGCGACCAGGGTGCGGCCCTGGGTCTCGTGCAGCTCGGCACACAGGTCGAGGACGTCGATCTGGTGCTGGATGTCGAGGAAGGTCGTGGGCTCGTCGAGCAGCAGCAGCGGGGTCTGCTGGGCGAGTGCCATCGCGATCCAGACCCGCTGGCGCTGGCCGCCGGACAGCTCGTCCACGTAGCGCTCGGCCAGCTCGGCGACGCCGGTCGCGGCCATCGACTCCTGGACGATCCGCTCGTCCTCCGCGGACCACTGGCGCAGCAGCCCCTGGTGCGGGTAGCGGCCGCGGGCCACCAGGTCGGCGACCGTGATGCCGTCGGGGGCGATGGAGGACTGGGGCAGCAGCCCGAGGGTCTTGGCGACCTTCTTGGCCGGCATGGTGTGGATGGTCTGCCCGTCGAGGAGCACCCGCCCCTGGGAGGGCTTGAGCATCCGGGACAGGGCCCGCAGGAGCGTCGACTTGCCGCAGGCGTTGGGCCCGACGATGACCGTGAAGGAGTTGTCGGGGATCGCGACGGACAGGTCGCGGGCGATGATCCGCTGGTCGTAGGCGAGGGTGACCGACTCCGCGCTGAGCCGCTGGGTCCGACGGTCCATGGAGGTGCTCCTGGGGTTCTTCTCGTTCGATTCCGTCATATCCGTCCCGCCTTGCGTTCGGTGACGAGCAGCCACAGCAGATAGCAGCCGCCGAGGATGCCGGTGACGACGCCGACGGGCAGCTGCCGGTCGCCGAAGGCGTTGGTCGCGGTCCAGTCCGCGACGAGCAGCAGCGCGGAGCCCATGAGGGCGGAGGCGCCGAGGTTGGGGCCGGGCGAGCGGGTCAGCCGGCGGGCCAGCTGGGGCGCGCTGAGCGACACGAAGACGATGGGTCCGGCGGCGGCGGTGGCGACGGCGACGAGCAGCACGGCGGAGCCCATCAGCACGATGCGGGTCCGCTCGACCTTCACTCCGAGGGCGTACGCGGCGTCGTCGCCCATCTCCAGCATCCGCAGCGCCCGTCCGTGCCCCAGGACCAGCGGAATCAGGACGCAGCAGACGCCGAACAGCGGCCAGAACTGCTCCCAGTCGCGTCCCTCGAGCGAGCCGGTCATCCACACCGTGGCGCGGGTCGCGTCGACCAGGTTGGCCTTGGTGATGAGGTAGTGGATGACGGCGGTGAGCATGGCGGCCGCGCCGATGCCGACGAGGACGAGGCGGTAGCCGTGGACCCCGCGCTTCCAGGCGAGCAGGTAGATCGCGGCGCCGGTGATCAGGGCGCCGACGACGGCCCCGCCGGCGGCGTCCATGGCGCTGCCCTGGAAGAGCACGATGACGGTGAGCGCGCCGACGGTGGCGCCCTGGCCGAAGCCGATGACGTCGGGGCTGCCGAGCGAGTTGCGGGAGATCGACTGAAAGACGGCGCCGCCGATGCCGAGCGCGGCGCCGACGAAGACGGCGACGAGGACGCGCGGCAGCCGCAGGTCCATGACGGCGAACTCCTGGACGGGGGTGCCGTCGCCGAGGAGGGTGGCGACCACGTCGCCGGGGGCGATGGGGAAGTCTCCGCTGCCGATGAGGACGACGCCGACGGCGAGGGTGAGGACGAGCAGCGCGAGCACGGAGAGCGCGGTACGGGGCTCGTACCGTACGGAGAGTCCCCCGCCGGTCCGTATCGACCTGGCGGTCGCGGCCTTGGTGTTCACAGCTGGGCCATCCTCTTGCGGCGAACGAGATGGATGAAGACGGGTCCGCCGATCAGCGCGGTGACGATGCCGACCTGGAGCTCCGAGGGGCGGGCGACGAGCCGGCCGATCACGTCGGACCCGAGGAGGAGGACGGGCGAGAGGACGGCCGCGTAGGGGAGGATCCAGCGCATGTCGGGGCCGGTGATGGCCCGTACGAGATACGGGACCATCAGCCCGAGGAACATGATCGGCCCGCAGGCGGCGGTCGCGGCGCCGCACATCAGGGTCACGGCCGCCATGGCGACGACGCGGGTGCGGTTGAGGTGGGCGCCGAGCGCGCGGGCGGTGTCGTCGCCCATCTCCATGGCATTGAGGGGCCGAGAGATGAGCAGGGCGAGCACGACGCCGACGAGGATGAACGGCGCGACCCGGCGCACGGTCTCCATGTCGGCGGAGGCGAGCGAGCCGACGGTCCAGAAACGGAGCCGGTCCAGGGCGGCGGAGTCGAGCAGCTGGACGGCGTTGACGTAGCCGTAGAGCGCGGCGGTGGCGGCGGTTCCGGCGAGCGCGAGGCGTACGGGGGTGGAGCTGCGGCTCCCACCGAGGACGTACACGACGACGGAGACGACGCCGGCGCCGACGAACGCGAACCAGACGTAGGCGCCGGCGTCCGTGACCCCGAGGAACGCGATCGCGGAGACGACGGCCGCGGCGGCCCCGGCGTTGACGCCGAGGAGGCCGGGCTCGGCCAGCGGGTTACGGGTGAGGCCCTGCATCACGGCCCCGGAGAGACCGAGGGCGACGCCGACGAGCAGCCCGAGGAGGGTGCGGGGGACGCGGACGTCATGGATGATGACGTCGTTTCCGACACCGGTGTTCTGGAACAGCCCGTGCCACACGTCGTCGAGCGGCACCGGTTTGGCGCCGATCATGATGCTCAGGACACAGACCAGCAGCAGGACCCCGACGGCCACGCCCAACCCGACGGCGCGCACGGAATTCCGGCGCGTCGGCGTCTGGACGGGGCCGGTCGACTCCGCGCTCGCTCGGGAGGAACTCTCGACCAACACGGAGTTAGGTTAGCCTACCCTCTTAACGCTCTTCGATCCCCGTACGCCCCCTGAGCAGCCCGAGCGTGCCCCCGAGCCTCACCTCCAAGCGGAGCAGCCCGAGCATGCCCCCCGAGCCGCCCGAGCCGCCCCCCCCGGACGCACCCCGTCACCACCCCAGGCGCCCCAACGCCTTCCCCGCGTCCAACCCGCAGGCTCCCGCCCCCGCCTCGGACCACGCCGCCCCGCACAAGGCCCGCACTCCGTCGAGCGCGTCCAGTCCGTCTCCTTCGCCCTCGCCCTCCAGCACCAGGGCTCCCCCGCTCACGGACGCCGTCCACCCCCCGCACACGAAGCCCCCGCCGGTCTCCACCACGTCCGGCTGACCCACCAGCAACCCTCGCAGGTCCGCGTCCACGTAGGTCGGCCGGTGCTCCGGCACCGCCGCAAGCAGCTGCGCCACGTCCGTCACCCCCGTCAGCACCAGCAACGAGTCCACGCCCCCGTTGAACGCCCCCTCGATGTCCGTGTCCAGCCGGTCCCCGACCACCAGCGGCCGCTCCGCCCCCGTCCGCAGCACCGTCTCCCGGTGCATCGGCGGCAACGGCTTCCCCGCCACCTTCGGCTCCACGACACCGCCCGTGGCGATCCGTACGACCTCCACCGCCGCACCGTTCCCCGGCCCGATCCCCCGCGCCCCCGGAATCGTCAGGTCCGTGTTCGAGGCGTACCACGGCACCCCGCGCGCCACGGCGTAACTCGCCTCCGCGAACCGCCCCCACGGCAGCTCCGGCCCTCCGTAGCCCTGCACCACCGCCGCCAGACCGTCCTCGTCCGCCGATTCCACCGGCACCAGGCCCCGCTCGCGCAGCGCCACCCGAAGACCCTCCCCGCCGATCACCAACACCCGTGACCCGGCGGGCACTTCGTCGGCGATCAGCCGCGCCACCGCCTGCGCCGACGTGATGACGTCCGCCGCGTCGGCCGGCACCCCCAGCTCGGTCAGATGCGCGGCCACCGCGTCCGGCGTCCGCAGCGCGTTGTTGGTGACGTACGCGAGATGCATCCCACCGGCCCGCGCCGCCCCCAGGGCCTCGACCGCGTACGGGATCGCCTCCCCGCCCGCGTACACCACGCCGTCCAGATCGAGCAGCGCCGTGTCGTACGCCTCGCTCAGCGCCCCCGCGCTCCCACCCGGCCGATTCCTGCCCTGCCGACCCTGGCCGCCGTCACCCATGACCTCGTACTCCTCACATCACTGCGAAACGATCACGCCATTCCCCGTCTCCCCCGATCATCGCCCATTGCCACCGCCCACTTACGATTGCGTAATGAACACCTCAGGTCACGCGGCCGACGACGTCCGCACCGACGGTCTGCACATGGTCCCGTTCCGGGGACTGCGCTACGTCCCCGAACGGGTCGGCAGCCTGGCCGCCGTGACCTCGCCGCCGTACGACGTCGTCGTACGGCCCGACGGACTGCACCACCTCGAGTCCGCCGACCCCCACAACATCGTCCGGCTGATCCTGCCGCAGGCGATCACCGCCGGGACCCGCCACCGCAAGGCCGCCGTCACCCTCGACCGCTGGCTCGCCGACGGCGTCCTCGCCCCGGACCCCGAGCCCGCCCTGTACGTGTACGAGCAGAGCGGTGACGGCATCCTCCAGCGTGGCATCATCGGCGCCCTGGAACTCTCCACCCCAGCCGAGGGCATCGTGCTCCCGCACGAGGACGTGATGCCCCACGTGGTGGAGGACCGGGCCGCGCTCATGCGGACCACGGCCGCCAACCTGGAGCCGCTGCTCCTCACGTACCGGGGCGACGGCAACGGCGCGGCGGAGGTCATCGAGCGCACCGTGCGGCGCGAGCCCCTGCTCGCCACGACCACGGAGGACGGCTTCAGCCACCGCCTCTGGGCGGTCACGGACCCCGCCGAACTCGCGATGGTCTCCGCCGGCCTCGCGGAGCACCAGGCGCTGATCGCCGACGGCCACCACCGCTGGGCGACGTACCTGCGCCTCCGCGAGGAGCACGCGCAGCCCAGCCCGTGGAGCTACGGCCTCGTCCTCCTCATCGACACGGCCCGCTACCCCCTCCGCGTCCGGGCCATCCACCGCCTCCTCAACCGCCTCCCGGTCGCGGACGCGCTCGCGGCTCTCGGCGACGGCTTCCGCGTCCGCCGCGTCGAAGGCCCGTTGTCGACGGCCCTGGAGTCCCTGGAGTCCGCCGCGGCCGACGGCAACGCCTTCCTCCTGGCCGGCGACGGCGCCTTCCACCTCCTCGACCGGCCCGACCCGGAGCTGCTCGCCCGGACGATCCGCAGGGACCGTCCCGAGGCGTGGCGGACCCTGGACGCCACGGTCCTGCACTCCACGCTCCTCGACCACGTCTGGCACATCCCGGACGCCCCCGAGGACATCAGCTACATCCACGACACCGAGGCCGCCGTCGCCCAGGCCGAACGCCGCGGCGGCACGGCGGTGCTCATGCATCCGGTACGGGAGGAAGTCGTACGGGACCTGGCCCGGCAGGGCGTCACCATGCCGCGCAAGTCGACGTCCTTCGGACCGAAGCCGGCGACGGGCCTGGTGCTCAGAAGCCTGGCACTGGACTGAGCACACGAAAAAGGGCGGCACCCCGCAGGGGGTGCCGCCCTTCTTCACACGACGTCAGCCCTTGAGCTCCGTGTCGTCGTCCTCGTCGTCCTCGTCCTCGTCGCCGAGGTCGTCGCCCTCGTCCGCGACGTCCACCTCATCCGTCTCGGCCGCCTCATCCGCCTCGTCGACGGCGTCGGTCTCCGGGACGTCCTCGGACTCGTCCAGCTCGTCGATGGCGTCCACGAACTCGACGCCATCGAGCTCCGCGAGCCGGTCGGAGGCGTCCGTGGCGCCGTCCTTGTCCGATTCCAGCGCCTTGGCGAACCACTCACGGGCCTCGGCCTCACGCCCGGCCGCGAGCAGCGCGTCGGCGTAGGCGTAGCGCAGGCGCGCGGTCCACGGGTGGACGGCGGTGGACGCGAGCTCGGGGCTCTGCAGGGTCACGATGGCGGCGTCGAGCTGCCCCATGTCCCGGCGGGCACCGGCGGCGACGAGCCGCATCTCGACCTGCCCGGCCTTGTCCAGCTTCTGCACCTCGGGCTCACCGGCCATGGCGAGGGCCCGCTCGGGCCGGCCCATGCCGCGCTCGCAGTCGGCCATCACGGGCCACAGCTCGACACCACCGTTCATCCGCCGCGCGGCCCGGAACTCGGCCAGCGCCTCGGAGTACTTCTGCGTCGCGTACGCGGCGAATCCGGCCGCCTCGCGAACGGCGGCGACGCGGGACGCGAGCCGCAGGGCGATACGGGAGTACGCGTACGCCTGCTCCGGGTCCTCGTCGATCAGGTTGGCGACCATGACGAGGTTGCGCGAGACGTCCTCGGCGAGCCCCTTGGGCAGGCTCATGAGCTCCTGGCGCACATCCGGGTCGATCTCCTCGCCGGTGACATCGTCCGGGATGGGCAGCCGCTTGATGGGCGCGCGGTCCGGCCGGTCACGGTCACGGTCGTCCCGACGCCCGTAGCCGCCCCGGTCGTCGCGACCGCGGTACCCACCGCGGCTGTCGTCACGCCGGTCATCACGCCGGAAGCCACCGCCACGGCTGTCGTCACGACGGGGCCCACGGGGACGGTCGTCACGGCGGTCGTCGCGCCGGTCGTCACGGGGACGGTCGTCACGGCGGAGGCCACCACCGCGGCTGTCGTCGCGGCGGTCGTCGCGCGGACGCTCATCGCGCCGGTCGTCACGACGGAAGGCCGGCCGCTCATCGCGACGCTCGTCACGACGGAACGACGGACGATCGTCACGCCGGTCATCGCGACGGAAGCCACCACCACGAGTGTCATCACGGCGATCATCGCGGCGGAAGCCGCCGCCACCGCCACGGTTGTCGTCACGGCGGAAGCCACCACCGCGGTTGTCATCACGGCGGTCGTCGCGCGGACGCTCGTCCCGCCGGTCGTCACGACGGAAGGCCGGCCGCTCATCGCGACGCTCGTCACGACGGAACGACGGACGATCGTCACGCCGGTCATCGCGACGGAAGCC
>NZ_JBHWJZ010000058.1:0-28315 GCF_042731085.1 Streptomyces sp. NPDC059875 | reverse complement strand
CGCGTGTGCGGGCCGCGGCGAAGGCGTTCACGCTGGAGACATGAGCACGATCCTGGTCACCGGCGGCACGGGGACGCTCGGTCTCCCCGTCTGCGAGCGGCTGCGGTCGGGCGGCCACGAGGTCCGGGTGCTGAGCCGGCACTCCCCGCCGTACGCCGTCGATCTGCGCCGGGGCGGCCCGCTCCTGGACCGGGCCGTGGACGGCGTGGACGCGGTCGTCCACTGCACGAACATCCTGCGCCACGACGAGCAGGCCACCCGCGTGCTGATCGAGGCCGCACGCCGGGCCGAGGTGCCGCACCTGCTGTACATCTCGATCGTCGGCGTGGACCGGGTGCCGCTGGGCTACTACCGCACGAAGTACGCGGTCGAGCGGCTGATCCAGCAGTCGGGGCTCGACTGGACGATCCTGCGGACCACCCAGTTCCACGATCTGATCCTGCGGCTCGTGGAGGGCCTGGCGAAGCCCCCGGTGATGCCGGTGCCGAAGGGCGTGCGGGACCAGCCGATCGAGGTCACCGAGGCCGCGGCCCGCCTCGCGGAACTCGCGGCCGGCCCGCCCGCCGGGCGCGTCGCGGACCTGGGCGGACCCGAGATCCGTACGTTCGCCGAGCTGGCCACCGCGTATCTGCGGGCGACCGGGAAGAAGCGCCGGATCGTCGAGGTGCCGCTCCCGGGCAAGACCTACCGGGGCTTTCGCCACGGCGGCCACCTCGCGCCCGAGTCGGCGCTGGGACGGGTGACGTTCGAGGAGTTCCTGGCGATCCGCTTCGGTGACGGACCCGATTCCCGCTAGGGCCTGACTGCGCGGCGACGACCACCTGCCCCACATGGGCGGGTCTGACTCCCTTTGCGGAGTGTTCAGCCGAATCGTGACGGGCTTCCGGACATAGTGCGGGCATGGCACCCACCCCCCTCCCCACGCGCCCGCACAGACGGGCGCGCGCCCGCAGAGGCCTGCTCTGCGCGCTCCTCGCGCTCACGGTCCAGACGTCCGCCGCCGCACCCGCGCTCGCCGAGGGCCCAGGCGGCCATGGCGGACGCGACTGTGTGCGGACCGAGCGTCCTCTCGACGACCGGGCCCGCCAGATCCTGGACATGACCCGGAAGGCCAAGAAGGACCTCCATCTGAACTCGGTGGAGCTGAAGGTCACCGTCGACGGGCACGAGGTCGTCACGGACGCGCTCGGCGAGTCCATGACCGGCGTCCCGGCCAGGCCGGACATGCACTTCCGTGCCGGCTCCGTCGCCTTCGCCCACATCGGCACCGCCCTCCTCCAGCTGGTCGAGGAGGGGAGGGTCCGGCTCGACGACACCGTGGAGCGCTGGCTGCCCGACCTCCCGAAGGCCGACCAGATCACCCTGCGGATGCTGGCCACCAACACCACCGGCCTCCACGACTACGTCACCGACCCGGCCTTCCTGGCCGAGCTGGAGGCCCACCCGTTCCGCCACTGGACCACGAAGGAACTGCTCTCCTACCCCTTCAGCCACTCGTTCTGGTACGCGCCGGGCACCAACTGGAGCTACTCCCACGCCAACTACGTGCTGCTGATCACCGCACTGGAGAAGATCACCGGCACCCGGATCGACGAGTTCCTGAAGCAGCGGGTCTGGGGCCCCCTGGAGCTGCGCAACACCCGGAACAACTTCACCCCGGACATCCCGCGCCCGGTCCTGCACGCCTTCACGGCCGAGCGCGGCCTGTACGAGGAGTCCACCTTCTGGAACCCGTCGTGGACCACCGCGCCCGGCGCGGTCATCACCACCGACATCTGCGACCTGGCCCGCTCGGCGCAGGCCATCGGCAGCGGCGAACTCCTCTCGCCCCGCTCGTACCGCACCCTCCTCAACCCCGGCACCGTCGGCCTCGGCGGCGCGACCGCCACCTGTCCGGCCACGATCTGCCTGAAGCAGACCGAGGCGGCGCACTTCGGCCTGGGCGTCCTCGTGGTCAACGGATGGCTCGTCCAGAACCCGTCGTTCTCGGGCTATGCGGCGATCCAGGCGTACCTCCCGTCCGAGCGCCTCGCCATCGCGGTCTCCACCACCAAGACCGCGAACACCCCCGACGGCAACACGGCCGAGGACGTCGCCGAGCGCATCGCGGCCAAGCTCGCCCCGGACACCCCTCTGACGCTCGGCTGACTCTCGGAACCCGCCTCAGCACGGCGCCCCGCGGCTAGCCGCGCCGGCCGGGCTCCGGCGGGCCGAACAGCTCGTCCTGCGCCGCGTCACGTGCGGCCAGGAGGGCGCCGCGGAGGACCGCCGTGTCGCCGAGTTCGGTGGCGCGGACCTCGGTGCGCAGGGGCGAGAGCGCGGCGAGTTCGGCCTCGACGCGGGCGGCGAGCTCCCGGCCGCCGCGGTGGCCGGTCTCGCCGCCGAGGACCACGCAGCCCGGGTCCAGGACCGAGGCGACGGCCGCGGCGCCGACCGCGAGGCGGCGCGCGAGGGCGTCGAGGAACGGCCCGGACCCGGCGGTGAGCGCACCGGCCGGGTCCAGGCCGTGCTCCACGGCGAGGGCGTCGACCGCGGCCGCGCAGGCCAGCTCGTGGAAGCCGCCCTCGCAGCCGGTGGCCGAGGGCAGCCCGGAGGTGCCGGGCACCGGCAGGAAGCCGAGCTCGCCCGCGCCGCCGGAGGCCCCGCGGCGCAGCCGGCCGTCGAGCACGACGGCCGCGCCGACGCCCTGGCCGAGCCAGAGGAGGACGAAGGTGTCGCGGTCGCGGGCGGCCCCGGCGCGCTGTTCCGCGACGGCCGCGAGGTTGGTCTCGTTCTCGACGAGCACGGTCGCGGGCAGCCGCTCCTGAAGGGCGTCGATGAGGCGTCGGTGCCACTCGGGCAGCTTCGCCGAGTCACGCAGGCCGCCCGTGGCAGGGTCGATCAGTCCGGGTGCGCCGACGGCGACGCTGTGCAGCGGCTCCACCCCGGCCGCCTTCGCGGTCCGCTCCAGGAGCGCGACGGCCTTCTCGACGGCCGGGCCGGTCCCGTCCTCCCCGCCGATCGGGGCCGAGGCCTCGGCGAGCGTGGTGCCGAGCAGGTCGGCGACGGTGAGCGAGACGGAGTCGGTCCGCACGTCGAGGGCGGCGAGATGCGCGCGATCGGCGACGATCCCGTACAGCTTGGCGTTCGGCCCGCGCCGCTCCGCGCCGGACTCCCCCACGACCCGGACGAGTCCCGAGTCCTGGAGCCGTTCGACGAGGTCGGCGACGGTGGGCCGGGAGAGGCCGGTCAGCGCCTTCAGCTGAGTCGCCGTCAACGGCCCTTCGTCCTGGAGCAGTCGCAGGGCGAGCCGGTCGTTGATGGCCCGGGCGGTGCTCGGGGATGCGGGCATACCGGGATCCTCTCAGACTCTCGAGCGCGGCCCCTGCCGCCGCGGTCTATTTATCAGGCAGGGTTCCTGATAGTTTACCGCCGTCAACGACCAGGGAGGGCACATGGCGGGCGAGACCGTCTTCAGTACGGAGCGGCTGCGGCGGGCCCGATTCGCCGTCGCCGCCGTCTTCTGCGTCCACGGCGCGGTCACCGGCAGCTTCGCCACCCGCATTCCGTGGATCCAGGACCACGCCGGCGTCAGCGCGGGCCAGCTCGGACTCGCCCTCGCCTTCCCCGCCGTCGGGGCCTCCCTGGCGATGCCGCTGGCCGGCGCGATCAGCCACCGCTTCGGGGCCCGTACCGCGCTGCGCGGACTGCTCGCCCTCTGGACGACGGCCCTCATCCTGCCGTCCCTCGCCCCGAACATCTACGGGCTCTGCGCGGCGCTCTTCGTCTACGGCGCCACCGCCGGCATGTCCGACGTGGCGATGAACGCCCTGGGCGTCGAGGTCGAGAACCGGCTCGGCAAGTCGATCATGTCCAGCCTGCACGGCATGTGGAGCGCGGGCGCGCTCATCGGCTCCGCCGCCGGCACCGTCGCCGCCCACCTCGGCGGGGACGCGCGCCTCCACCACCTGATCGCGGCCCTGGTCCTGACCGCGCTCGGCCTGGTCTTCTGCCAGGGCGTGCTCGATCTGCAGAGCGCCCCCGACGAGGAGCCGCCGCCGCGCTTCTCACTGCCGCCCAGGTCCGCCCTGATCATCGGCGCCATCGGCTTCTGCGGGGTGTTCGCCGAGGGGGCGAGCCTGGACTGGTCGGCGGTCTACCTGCGGGACGAGCTCGGCTCGTCGGCCGGCGTCGCGGCGGCCTCCACCACCGCGTTCGCGCTGACCATGGCCGTCGCCCGGCTGGTCGGAGACCGGGTGGTGGACCGGTTCGGAGCGGTACGGACGGTACGGGTCGGAGGCGTCGCCGCCACGATCGGCGGGCTCCTCGTGGTCCTCGCCCCGCACGCCGCCGTCGCGATGGCCGGATTCGGACTGATCGGACTCGGGGTCGCCGTCGTCGTCCCGCTCGCCTTCGCCGCCGCCGGCCGCAGCGGTCCCAACCCCAGCCAGGCCATCGCGGGCGTCGCCACCATCACGTACACCTCGGGGCTCATCGCCCCGTCCGCGATCGGCGGCATCGCCGACGCGACCTCGCTGATGTTCTCCTTCGGCCTGGTCACGCTGCTCGCCTTCGGGCTGGTGCTCGGCGCCGGGGTGCTCCGCCAGAGCTCCCGGCCCACGAGCGCCGCCGCGGCCGGAAGCGGAAGCCCCGCGGCGAGCTCGGGCAAGGTCTCCTAGCGAACGCTGACGCAGTGTCGGAACCCCGGTGACCAGCGGCGCATTACCATGTTGGCTGATCTTCTGCGGCTGATGTTTCGCGCGGCGAACCGGCCACCGGAACCGGAGAACTGGAGCGACCCCATGAACCTCGGCGTGCGCTGGACCCTGCACGGCGACGGACGAACACCCGCTCCAGGAGCCGTCGTCCGGCCGGACGAGCGGCTCTCCTGGCCCCGTACGGTCGGCCTCGGCGCCCAGCACGTGGTGGCGATGTTCGGCGCCTCCTTCGTGGCGCCCGTGCTCATGGGTCTCGACCCGAACCTCGCGATCATGATGTCCGGTGTCGCGACGGTGATCTTCCTGCTCGCGACCCGGGGCACGGTCCCCAGCTATCTGGGCTGCTCGCTCTCCTTCGTCGGCGTCGCCGCGGCCATCCGGGCCTCCGGCGGCACCAGCGCGACCGTCACCGGCGCGGTGCTCGTCGTGGGCGCGGTGCTGTTCCTGGCGGGCCTGGCCGTACGGAAGTTCGGCGCGCGGATCATCCACGCGGCGATGCCGCCGATCGTCACCGGCGCCGTCGTCATGCTGATCGGCTTCAACCTCGCCCCGGTCACCGCCGCCACCTACTGGCCGCAGGACCAGTGGACGGCCCTGCTGGTCATGCTGTTCACCGGTCTGGCCGTGGTCTGTCTGCGCGGTTTCTGGTCGCGTATCGCGATCTTCCTCGGTCTGATCTTCGGCTACGGCATCTCCTGGGTCTTCGACCTGGTCTTCGGCAAGATCCACTCGATGTCCCCGAGCGGCCAGGTCACCGACCACTGGCGCCTCGACCTCTCGGGCGTCTCCCAGGCCGACTGGATCGGCCTGCCGTCCTTCCACGGTCCGAGCTTCGAGTGGTCGGCGATCCTGGTCGCGCTGCCCGTCGTGATCGCCCTGATCGCCGAGAACGCCGGTCACGTCAAGGCCGTCGGCGAGATGACCGGCGACCCGCTCGACGACAAGCTCGGCACGGCGATCGCGGCCGACGGCGCCGCCTCGATGCTGTCGACCGCCGTGGGCGGCCCGCCGAACACCACGTACTCCGAGAACATCGGCGTCATGGCGGCCACCCGTGTCTACTCCACCGCCGCCTACTGGGCCGCGGCCGGCTTCGCGCTGCTCTTCGGCCTCTGCCCCAAGTTCGGCGCGGTCGTCGCGGCCATCCCCGGCGGTGTGCTCGGCGGCATCACGGTGATCCTCTACGGCATGATCGGCCTGCTCGGCGCCCAGATCTGGATCAACGCCGAGGTCGACCTGCGCAACCCGCTGAACCTGGTGCCGGCCGCCGCGGGCATCATCATCGGCGTCGGTGGCGTGAAGCTGACGTTCACGGACACCTTCGAGATCGGCGGGATCGCGCTGGGCACGCTGGTCGTGATCACCGGCTACCACGTGCTGCGGGCCTTCGCCCCGGCGCACATGAAGGAGCAGGAGCCCCTGCTGGACTCGGGCACCAGCTCGTACGAGGGCACCGCGGACGACGCGGGCACCGCGCACGACGCGTCCGCCACCAAGTCCTAGGCGATTCGCCCGTTCTGGGGAAGCCGGGCCGAGGGAGTTCCCTCCCGGGCCCGGCTGCTGAAACGCTGCCTCCATGGCGCAGACCCAGCAGATCGGGCAGTTCACGGCGGTCGACCCGGTGGTCGCGCGGATGCGTACCATCCGCGCGGCCTGGCATCCGGCCGACGGTGTCGCCGTCTTCAACCGCGTCTATCTGACGGTCACGGAGGAGATCGGCAACGCCATCGAGGCGGGCACCTTCGGCGACCGGCGGGCGGCCGCGACCCTCGACGTCCGCTTCGCGGAGCGCTATCTCTCGGTGGTCGACGCCGTCGCCACCGGCGCCCCCGCGCCGGCCTGCTGGCGGCCGCTCTTCCACTACCGGCGCCACCCCGGCGTACGGCCGCTGCAGTTCGCGCTGGCCGGGATCAACGCGCACATCGGCCACGACCTGGCCCTCGCCGTGGTCGACACCTGCCGGGCGCTGGAGTGCGCGCCGCGGGACCTGGAGGACGAGTTCGACCGCGTCGGCGACATCCTCGTGCTCCTCGAGGAGCGCATCCGCGAGGAGGTGATGCCGGGCCCCGACCTGCTGGAGATCACGGATCCGCTGACGCATCTGCTGGGCTGCTGGAGCCTGGAGCGGGCCCGCGACGGAGCCTGGCTCGCCGCCCGCTCCCTCTGGGAGCTGCGGGAGCTGCCCGACCTGGCCGAGGAGTTCCGGGAACGCCTCGACCGGTCGGTGGGTCTGGTGGGGCGGATGCTGCTGACGCCGCTCGCAGGGCGCGGCTGACCGCTCTCACGGCCGCTCCACACCGGCTGCTGTCCGCCCCACTGCCCCAACGCGACCGGCCCCCGGGAAGTTCCACGGGGGCCGGTCTGTGTGCGTCCTCGGGGGATCGGATCCGCCGGGGTCAGTCCTCCGGAAGCTCCACCGGGGCGATCTCGTCGTACACGTCGCCCGGGCCCGGGTTGGTGGCGTCGGTCGAGCCGCCGAAGTGGTGCATCACGCCCCACACGGCGTTCAGCGCGGTCTGCACGGCGCCCTCGGCCCAGCCGGCCGTCCAGGAGATGTCGTCACCCGCGAGGAAGATGCCCCGCTTGTCCTCCGGCAGCCGGTCCTGCATGAAGTGCGTGAACAGGCGGCGCTGGTAGCGGTAGTGACCCGGCAGGTTCGCCTTGAAGGCGCCCATGAAGTAGGGCTCGTTCTCCCAGGAGACCGTCACCGGGTTGCCGATGATGTGCTTCCGGATGTCGACCTTCGGGTAGATCTCGCCGAGCGACTTCAGCATGACCTCCATCCGCTCGTTCGCGGACAGCGGCAGCCACTTCAGGCTGTCGTCGCACCAGGTGTACGAGAGGCAGATGACGGCCGGCTTGTCCGGGCCGTCGTCCAGCAGGTACGTGCCGCGGGTCATCCGGTCGGTCAGCGTCATCGACATGACGTCCCGGCCGGTCTCCTCGTCCTTGTCCAGCCAGAACGGCCGGTCCACGGGCACGAAGAGCTTCGAGGACTCCATGTAGTGGGTGCGCTCGATCGCCGTCCAGTGGTCGATCGGGAAGAGCGAGTCGTCGCAGGCGATCTTGGAGAGCAGCATCCAGGACTGGGCGGTGAAGATCGCCGCCTGGTACGTACGGATGTCGCCGGAGGCGTCGGTGACGGTGATCCGGTTGCCCGCGGTGCGGTTCAGCCGGGTCACGGCGGGCTTCGGGTCGCCCTCGTGCAGGGACTTCAGGGACGTGCCCTGGGCCCAGTGGACGATCTTCTCCGGCTCGCGCTCCCACAGGCGCAGCGGCAGCTGCTGCGAGCCGCCCACGATGCCGCGGTGGTGGTCGTCGGCCTCGGTGTAGACGACCCGGAGGATCTCCAGGATGGAGTTGGGGAAGTCGGTGTCCCAGCCGCCGGTGCCGAAGCCGACCTGGCCGAAGATCTCGCGGTGCCGGAAGGACTTGAACGCCTCGGACTCGCACAGGAACCCGTAGAAGGTCTGGTTGTCGAGCTTCTCGACGAGCTTCGACCAGATCTCGCGGATGCGCGGGACGTCGCGCTCGCGCATGGCCTGGTTCATGTCGGAGAAGTCGGCGCCCTCGTCCAGGCAGGCGTTCCACGCGTTCATGACGTCGCGGTAGACCTGCGGGAGGTCGTCCACGGTCTGCGCGTAGTGCGACTCGCCCTTGAGGTCGACGACCGTCGACGGGGTGGACTCGGCCAGCGGGTTGGGGAACGGCTGCGTCTCCAGGCCCACCAGGTTGATGTAGTGCTGGAACGCGGTGGAGGAGGGCGGGAAGCGCATCGCGCCCATCTCCGCCGTCAGACCCTCGGTGCCGGTGCCCTCGAAGCCGACGGTGCGCAGCCGGCCGCCGATCTGGTCGGCCTCGTAGACGACGGGCTTGAGGCCCATCTTCATCAGCTCGTACGCGGCGATGATGCCGGAGAGACCGCCGCCGATGACGGCGACCTCGGTGCCGTGCTCGGTCGCGGGTATCTGGCCGAGACCGGCCGGGTGGGCCAGGAAGTCGTCGTAGGCGTACGGGAAGTCCGGACCGAACATGGTGATCGGCGGCTGGCCGTCGCTGTGCGGAACGGCGGTCGTGGGCACCGTGGACGTCATGGGGTACGGACTCCTTGCGGGGACAGACTGGGGAGGGAGGCGGGGGCGGCTCGGGGCCGGGTCAGACGAGGGAGCCGTAGAGGCCGGGGCGGCGGTCGCGCAGATACGGGTTGTCCGCGCGGGAGGCCGCCAGGAGGGCGGGGTCGACGTCGCCGATGACCAGGTCCTCACCGCGGCCGGCGCGGGCGCGGGCGGTGCCGTCGGGGCCCGCGAGGGTGGAGAGGCCGACGAACTCGAACTCGCCCTCGGAGCCGGCTCGGTTGGCGTACGCCACGTACATCTGGTTCTCGAAGGCGCGCACGGGTACGACGGACTCGGCGACGACCTCGGCGGGGTGCATGAGCGCGGTCGGTACGAGGAGGAGGTCCGTACCGGCCAGCGCCTGCGCCCGCACGTTCTCCGGGAACTCGACGTCGTAGCAGATCATCAGGCCGACCGTGAGGCCGCCGAGCTCCGCCTGGACGACACTGTCGTCGCCGGGCGTGAACCACTGGTGCTCGAAGCCGCCGTAGAGGTGGGTCTTGCGGTACCGCGCGAGCACGGCGCCGTCGGCGCCGATGAGCTGGGCGGCGTTGTACAGGACCCCGTGCCGTTCGGTGTCCCGCTCCGGGTAGCCGTAGGCGACGGCCAGGCCATGGCGCGCGGCGACGGCCGCGACGGCCTGGGCGGAGGGGCCGTCCGACGGCTCGGCCAGCCGCGCCATGTCGGCGCCGATGGCGTACCCGGTCAGGAACAGCTCGGGAGCGAGCAGCAGCCCGGCGCCGGCGGCCGCAGCCCGAGCGGCGGCCTCGTCGAGGATCTTCAGGTTGGCGGCCACGTCACCGAGCTCACCGGAGCTCTGGAGCAGGGCGGTGCGCAGCGCGGGCATGGGCGATCCTCGGAGGTCCGGGGTACGGGGAGACGTCAAAAACGGTACGGTTTCGCGCTCGTCCGGGACAAGGCTCGACCGTTGCGGACCGACCGTCGAACCGTTGCGTGATCACCCGGCGCGGCGGCGATTCGTTGCGCACCCCGGGGCGGGCCCTCTCCTGCCGGGGTCGTAGGGCTCCCCCGCCATGCGGCGGAGAGCGGACCGTCCCGTGGCCCGACGTCTCGGGGCGGCCCGGGCGGAAGAGTGGTGGTCGTCCGGTTGACCTGCCGAAAGGACCGACATGAACCGCCGTACGAAGATCGCCGCGACGGCCGCCGCACTGCTGATCACCGCCGGGGCCGCGGGCTCCGCCGTCGCCTCGGGGGACGGCCGGGGCGGCAGCCGCGAGGCGGCGGCGCTGACCGGGACCGCGAAGCTCTACCGGCCGGCCGGGGACGACATCACGTTCTCCTTCGACGCGCATCTGGCGGCGAAGGACAACAAGGACCCGCAGGCGGCGACCGGCACCTTCCGGTTCAGCCACTACAAGGGAGACTGGGGCGGATACGCCGTGGCGAAGGTCGACTGCCTCGTGACCGGCGGCAAGGTGGCCGTCGTGACGGGGGTCGTGACCGAGACCGACGTGGAGGCCTTCCGGAACAAGCGCGTCGGCATCTCGGTGCACGACAACGGCAAGCACGACCGTCTGGGCTACAACTGGATGACGAAGGAGGAGTACAAGGAGCTTCCTCCGTGCATGAGCACCGCCCCCTTCGAGAAGACGAAGGCGGGGACGGGCGACTTCACGGTGCTGCCCTGGCAGCTGGGGTACCCGACGGAGTAGCCGCCCCGAGCGTGCGGAAGGGGCGGCGCGGGAACCACGGCCCGCGCCGCCCCCGCGGCCTCCAGGGCTACGCGGGTGAGCCGGAGGAGAAGCGCCGCAGCAGCGGCGAGAGCACCAGGACGGACTTGGTGCGTTCGACGAACGGCTCCCCCGCGATCCGCTCCAGGACGCGCTCGAAGTGACGCATGTCGGAGGCGAAGACCTGGACGACGGCGTCCGCGTCGCCGGTGACGGTCGACGCGGACACCACCTCGGGGTACCGCTCCAGGCCTCGCCGGATGTCGTCCGGCGAGGTGTTGTGGCGACAGTAGATCTCGACGAATCCCTCGGTCTCCCAGCCGAGCGCCGCCGGGTCCACCCGGACGGTGAAGCCGGTGATGGCACCTTCGGCCCGGAGCCGGTCCACGCGCCGCTTGACGGCGGGCGCGGACAGTCCGACGAGCGAGCCGATGTCGGCGTAGGAGCGACGGGCGTCCTCCGCGAGGGCGTGGACGATGCGTTCGTCGAGGTCGTTGAGTCGCACTACGGGTGGATCACTTCTCTGCGGTAGCCAGGCGGGAGCGGCGCATGCCGTACAGGAAGTAGAACACGAGGCCCGCGGCCATCCAGCAACCGAAGACGACCCAGGTGATCGAGTCCAGGCTGAACATGTTGTAGACGCAGAACCCGAAGCCGAGGATCGGGAAGGTCCAGCCGAGCGGCACCTTGAAGGTGCGGTCCATGGTCGGGCGGGTGCGGCGCAGCACGATGACCGCGATGTTGACCAGGGCGAAGGCGAACAGGGTGCCGATGCTGGTGGCGTCGACGAGCTTGCCCAGCGGGATGACGGAGGCGAGGGCGCCGCAGAACAGCGAGACGATGACGGTGTTCACGCGCGGGGTGCCGGTCTTGCCGCTGACCTTGCCGAAGACCTTCGGGACGAGGCCGTCGCGGGACATGGCGAAGAGCACGCGGGTCTGGCCGTAGAGGACGGTCAGCACGACGCTGGCGATCGAGATGACGGCGCCGGCGGCGAGCAGGGTGCCCCAGAACTTCTGGCCGCTGACGTCGTTCATGATCGCGGCGAGCGAGGCCTCGGAGCCCTCGAAGTCCTTCCAGTTCCACGCGCCGACGGCGACGGCCGCGACGAGGACGTAGAGGACGGTGACGATGAGGAGCGACAGCATGATCGCGCGGGGCAGGTCGCGCTTCGGGTCCTTCGCCTCCTCACCGGCGGTGGAGGCGGCGTCGAAGCCGATGTACGAGAAGAAGAGGCTCGCTCCGGCGGCGCTGACGCCGGCCATGCCGAGCGGCATGAAGTCGGCGTAGTTGCCGGACTTGAAGCCCATGAAGCCGATGGCGCAGAACAGAACCAGCGCGGCGATCTTCACGAACACCATGACGGTGTTGACGAGGGCGGACTCGCGGGCGCCGCCGAGCAGGAAGACCATCGCGAGCAGGACGACGATCAGACCCGGCAGGTTGACGATGCCGCCCTCACCGGGGGCCGAGGAGAGCACGTCGGGGATGGTGACGCCGATCGTGCCGTCGAGCAGCTCGTTGAGGTACTCGCCCCAGCCGACCGCCACCGCGGCGACCGAGACGCCGTACTCCAGGACCAGGCACCAGCCGCAGACCCACGCGACGAGTTCACCCATCGTTGCGTACGCATACGAGTAGGAGGAGCCGGCGACCGGTATGGAGCCCGCCAGCTCGGCGTACGAGAGGGCGGAGAAGAGGGCCGTGAGGCCGGCGATGACGAAGGCCACCGTGACCGCGGGGCCGGCCTTCGGAACGGCGTCGCCGAGGACGACGAAAATGCCGGTGCCGAGCGTGGCACCGATGCTGATCATGGTCAGCTGCCACATCGAGAGCGTGCGGCGGAGCGAGCCGCCCTCGCCCTGGCCACCCTCGGCGACCAGGCGTTCTACCGGCTTGCGCCGGGTAAGGGCGGAGAGCCCGGACGTCTTCGGCGCGGGGGCCGTCGTGTCGGGCGCGGCTGTGCCTTGATCCAGCACTGCTGGAGCTCCTTCATCGCTGCGGGTCGGTGGACGGGACCTGCGGCGGTGACACGGGCATGACGAACAAGCCCGAGGAAAGGGGGAACCGCCGAGCAGGCGGTCGCCGCCACTCCTGGTACGAGGCATGAGCCTAAGCCCCCATGCTTCGCGCTCGTAATGCAGGGTTGTTGCGCACCCACGGATGATCATTGCGCTGTTGCGGCCTGGGCGGGGAAACATTGCGCCCTGCCGCATGAATCGACACATTGGGGGTGAAGAGAGGTGTGAAGCACCCTCCGCATGCGCATGGACTTCTCGTGCTGGATGACCGACTCTGCGAGCCCTCTGCGTCCCCTCGATCGGAGGCCTCGGTGGGCTGGCTGGACCCGGAACCCTTTCTGCGCGGCACGGCGTGGCTCGACGGCGGCCGGGCGGTGCGCGCCGACCCCGCCGACCTGGCCCGGCTGCCCTGGGACACCGCCGAGCGGGCGGCGCTGCCCATCGGGGTACGGGTCGAGTTCATGGCTGCCCCGGGCACCCGGTCGGTGGAGCTGCGCTACCGGGCGGCCGTGCCCGCCACGGGGGACGCGATGCGGGCGCTACGGCACTGCTTCGCGCTCTGGCAGGACGGACGCTGCGTGGGCGAGACCTTCACGGCCCCGGCGGAGGACGCCACGGTCGCACTCGAACTCCCGCCCGGCGGCGGGCCGTTCACGGTCCATCTGCCGGAGAGCCAGGCGCCGGTGGTCCTCGGGCTGCGCGCCCTGGGCGGCTCGCTCACGCCCACGCCCCGGCGGCAGCGCTGGCTGGTGCACGGCGACTCGATCACCGAGGGCTGGTGGTCGACCCGGCCCGCCCACTCCTGGCCGGCGACGGCCGGGCGCATGCTCGGCCTGGACACGGTCAACCTCGGCTACGCGGGCGGCGCGCGCGGGGAGCTCCCCCTCGCCGAGCAGCTCGCGAGCCTGCCAGGCGAACTCGTCACCCTCGCCTTCGGCACCAACTGCTGGTCCAGGGCACCCTGTTCGGCCGGCTTGCTGTACGAGACGGTCCGCGCCTACGTCGGTCTCGTGCGCCGCGGCCACCCCGACGCACCACTGCTGATCCTCTCCCCCGTCCTGCGCCCGGAGGCCGAGACCACCCCCAACGCCCTGGGCGCCACCCTGGAGGATCTGCGCACGGCCATGGAGCACGCGGGCCGGGACCTGTCGGCGGAGGGCGACAAGCGGCTTCTGGTGCTCTCCGGGCGTTCCCTGCTCGGCCCCGAGGACCTGGCGGACGGGCTGCACCCCAACGACCGGGGCCACGCCCGGATGGCGACGGCGGTCGCGGACGCGCTGCGCCCCCATGTACGCGACTGAGTACGACGAAGGCCCCCGCGAGACGACTCGCGGGGGCCTTCGTACGACGGGCCTTCGTGCGCCGGACTAGCTCCAGCTGGCGTGCAGCGGCTTGCCCTCGGCGTAACCGGCGGCGCTCTGGATGCCGACCACGGCCTTCTCCTCGAACTCGGCCAGCGAGGCCGCGCCCGCGTAGGTGCAGGAGGAGCGGACGCCCGCGATGATCGAGTCGATCAGGTCCTCGACGCCCGGGCGGGCCGGGTCGAGGAACATCCGGGAGGTCGAGATGCCCTCCTCGAAGAGGCCCTTGCGGGCGCGGTCGTACGCGGACTCCTCGCTGGTGCGGTTCTGCACGGCGCGCGCGGAGGCCATGCCGAAGGACTCCTTGTACGGCCGACCGTCAGCGGTGTGCTGCAGGTCGCCCGGGGACTCGTACGTCCCGGCGAACCACGAGCCGATCATCACGTTGGACGCGCCGGCGGCCAGCGCCATGGCGACATCGCGGGGGTGCCGGACACCGCCGTCGGCCCAGACGTGCTTGCCGTACTTCTTCGCCTCGGCGGCGCACTCCATGACGGCGGAGAACTGCGGGCGGCCGACACCGGTCATCATGCGCGTGGTGCACATGGCGCCGGGGCCCACGCCGACCTTGATGATGTCGGCGCCAGCCTCGATGAGGTCGCGCACGCCCTCGGCGGCGACGATGTTGCCGGCGACGATCGGGACGTGCGGGTCGAGGGCGCGGACGGCCTTGATCGCGGCGATCATCGACTCCTGGTGGCCGTGCGCCGTGTCGATCACGAGCGTGTCGACGCCCGCGTCGAGGAGCTGCTTGGCCTTGCCCACGAAGTCGCCGTTGATGCCGACGGCGGCGGCGATGCGCAGCTTGCCGTTCGCGTCGGTGGCCGGCGTGTACAGGGTCGCGCGGAGCGCGCCCTTGCGGGTCAGGATGCCGACGAGGCGGCCGTCCTTGTCCACGGCCGGGGCGTAGCGGCGGTTGGCGTGGTCGAGCGTGTTGAACGCGTCGCGCGGGTCGATGTCGGCGTCGAGGAGCAGCAGGTCCTTCGACATGACCTCGGAGAGCTGCGTGAAGCGGTCCACGCCGGAGAGGTCGGCGTCGGTGACGACACCGACCGGGCGACGGTCCGCGTCGACGACGACACCGGCGTCGTGCGCCCGCTTGGGCAGCAGCGAGAGCGCGTCGGCGACGGTCTGGTGGGGCTCGAGGACGATGGGGGTGTCCAGGACGTGGTGGCGGCCCTTCACCCACGAGATGACGTCGGTGACGACCTCGATCGGGATGTCCTGGGGAATGACGACGAGGCCGCCACGGCGGGCGACGGTCTCGGCCATGCGGCGGCCGGCGATCGCGGTCATGTTGGCGACGACCAGCGGGATCGTCGTACCGGTCCCATCGGGCGAGGCGAGGTCCACGGCCTGGCGGGAACCCACGGCCGAGCGGCTCGGCACCATGAAGACATCGTCGTACGTCAGGTCGTAGGGCGGCTTGACGTCATTGAGGAAACGCACGTGCTGACATCCCAGTCGTTCGGATCGGCCCCTAGGCATTTCAGCCAGGGGAAAAAGCACGTAGTTCATTGTCCCACGTCCGTACGAATACCAGACCCGGGCGATTCATCCGAGGCTCGCGGGGCCGGTCTTGTCGCATCGTACGAAGACCTGGTGTCAGGGGGTGCTGTCGAGCGCCACGTCGACGTCCTCGGTCTCGGTCCAGAACCGCTCGTCGGCGTCCTGGAGACGCGTGGCCGCGTGCCTCATATGACGCAGGGCGGCCTCCCGGGCCGCCTCGGCATCACCGGACTCGACGGCGGTCAGGATGGCGTGGTGTTCGTTGCGGACGTCCTCGATGAAGTCGTCCCGGCGCGCCTCGTTCGCGCGCGTGACCCGGATGCCGCTGCGGGCCACCTCGCCGAGGTACCGCACGGTGGAGACCATCACCGCGTTGCCGGTCGACTCGGCGATGGACCGGTGGAAGGTGAGGTCCTCGTCCACACCGTCGCCGCCGGCCGCCACCGCCGCGTCGATCGCGTCCAGCGCCGCGCGCATCCGGGTGATGTCGGCCGGGGTGGCGCGAGCGGCCGCGAGCGCGGCGGCCTCGCCCTCCATGGCGCGGCGCACCTCGACGATCTGCAGCACCTTGGACTTGGTGGCGGCGGCCTCGGATTCCAGGTCGAGCGGCCGGGTGCGGCGTGGCAGGACGAACACGCCGAGGCCCTGGCGCGGTTCGACGAGTCCGGCGTTGCGCAGCCTGGAGACGGCCTCGCGCACCACCGTGCGACTGACGCCCAGCTGCTTGACCAGCTCGACCTCGGTCGGCAGCTTCTCGCCCTCGGCGATGCGCCCGGACTCGATCTCTTCCGAGAGCATCGCCGCTACTCGGTCCGCGAGCCGGACCGGACCGCTCACCTTGGAAAACATGGTCATCAGTCTATCGGCGCGGAGCCCCGTCGCCCGGCTGAGTCGACACCAGGGCCGCGACCGCGTCGGCGTGGTCGGCGACGTAGTCCCGGACGACGGCCGCGAAGTCGGGATCGGGCTCCAGACCCAGTGCCGCCGCTCGGGTGTTGTCGAAGGCGGCGGGCCACGAGCCCACAAGGTTCTCGACCGCGGGGTCGGGGGCGATCGTCACCAGGTCGGCGACCGCGTCACCGGCCACCCGGCGCAGCGTGTCCAGCATCTCGGCGACCGTGACCGTGAGCGCCGGAAGGTTGACCGGCAGGGCGCCGTCGAGCCGGCCGGGCCCCGTGCCGCGCTCGGCCTGCGCGACGCGGAGGATGCCCTCGACCGTGCGGCGCGGCGATGCCAGGGCGACCCGCAGCCCGGGGTCGACCGGGCAGGTCGCCGGAAGTCCCGCGAGCGGTTCGCGGACGATGCCGGACAGGAAGCCCGAGGCGGCCGCGTTCGGCTTGCCCGGCCGGACGGACACGGTCATCAGGCGGGTGACGCGGCCGTCGACGTAACCGCGGCGGGTGTACTCGGCGACCAGCTGCTCGCAGACGAACTTCTGGATCCCGTAGCTGGACCGGGGGGTGGGCAGGGTCGACTCGGAGACCACCGGCGGCAGCGGCAGCGCCGGATCGGAGCCGTAGACGGCGACGCTGCTGGAGAACACCACCAGCGGTGTCGGGCCCCCGGCGGCCGACTGGACCCGGGCGGCTTCCAGCAGTGCGCGGGTCGTGTCGACATTGGCGCTCATGCCGAGGTCGAAGTCGGCCTCGCATTCGGCGGAGACGGCGGAGGCCAGGTGCACGACCACGTCGACCGGCTCGGCGAACAGTTCGTCGAGGCTGTCGGTGAGGTCGCCCTGTACGACGTCGACGAGCAAGTCGGCCGCCTCGGGTGAGGCGTCGGGCACGAACCGGTCGGCGAGCACGAGCCGCTCGATCGGCGTGCCGCGGAACGTCCGTGCGTCGAGCAGGGCACGGGCGACCTGGCGGCCGAGGAAGCCGAAGCCACCTGTGATGACGATCCTCATGCGTTGTCTCCTCGGTGGTGCGGGTGGTCCTGGAGGTTCGTGAGCCAGCCGAGCCCCTCGCTCGTGCCGGCGCGGGGGACGTACTCGCAGCCGATCCACCCCTCGAAGCCCAACTCGTCGATGACGCCGAACAGATGGCGGATGTCCAGTTCGCCCTCGTCGGGCTCGTGACGGTCCGGGACGCCGGCGATCTGCAGATGGCCGACCCGGCCGGTGGGCAGGTCGCGGCGGAGCGTCGTGGTGAGGTCGCCCTCGACGATCTGGCAGTGGTAGAGGTCCAGTTGGATCTTGAGGTTCGGGGCGCCCACCTCCCGTACGACGGCGTGGGCGTCGGCCTGCCGGCTCAGGAAGTAGCCGGGCATGTCACGGCCGTTGATCGGCTCGATCAGGATGTCGACCCCCGCCGCGGCGGCCCGCTCCGCGGCGCGGGCGAGGTTGGCCACGTAGGTGTCGCGGTGCTCGGCGAGCTCGGCGGGTGTCGCGTCCGGGCGGACGAGTCCGGCCATCATGTGCACGCGCGGGCAGTCGAGCGCCGCCGCGTACTCCAGCGCCCGGTCGATCCCGGCGACGGTCTCCTTCTCCCGGCCGGGCAGCGCGGCGGTCCCGCGCTCGCCGCCGTCCCAGTCGCCGGGGGGCGCGTTGAAGAGCACCTGCCGCAGGCCGTTGTCGTCGAGGCGGCGGCGCAGTTCGGTGGCGTCGTACGCGTACGGGAAGAGGTACTCGACGGCCCGGAAGCCGTCCGCCGAGGCCGCGGCGAAGCGGTCGAGGAAGTCGTGCTCGGTGTACATCATGGACAGGTTCGCGGCGAACCTCGGCATGGTGACTCCTGGGGAGGGAAGGGCCGGATCCGATCCGGAGGGGTGGACCGGATCCGGCCGTGGGACGGGCGGGGCCCGTCAGCGGTTGACGACCTGCTTGTTCGTGGTCAGCACCGCGACGGCGCCGACGACGAGGCTGAGCGCCAGGACGTACATGGGGATCGAGGTGGAGCCGGTGGCGTCCTTGAGCGCGCCGATCATGTACGGGCTGACGAAGCCGGCGAGGTTGCCCACCGAGTTGATCACGGCGAGCCCGGCCGCGGCGGCGGTGCCGCCGAGGAACGCGGTGGGAAGCGACCAGAAGAGCGGCGCGCAGGTGAGCACACCGGCCGCGGCGAAGGAGAGCGCGACCAGGGACAGCACGGTCGACCCGGACCAGCTCGCGGCGAGCGAGAACCCGACGGCGCCCATGAGGCTGGGGATCACCAGGTGCCAGCGGCGCTCACGGCGCTTGTCGGCGGAGCGGCCGAAGACGTTCATCGCGACGAGCGCGGCGAGGAACGGTACGGCGCTGAGCACGCCGATCGCGAGGTTGCCCTCGATGCCGGTCGACTGGACGAAAGTGGGCATCCAGAAGGTCAGTGCGTACTGGCCCATCACGAAGCAGAAGTAGATGAGGCACATCAGCCACACCCTGGGCTCGCGAAATGCGTCCAGGACGCGGCCGTGCACCGACTTGTGGGCGGAGTCCTCGGCGATCGCCCGCTCGACGATCTCCTTCTCCTCGTCGCTGAGCCACTTGGCGTCGCGCACCCCGTTGTCGAGGTAGAACAGCGTGGCCACACCGATGGCGAGCGCGGGAAGGGCTTCCAGGAGGAACATCCACTGCCAGCCCTGCCAGCCGTTGACGCCCTGGAACGTGTCCATGATCCAGCCGGAGAGCGGGTTGCCGAAGATGCCGGCGACGGGGATGGCCGACATGAACAGGGCGATGACGCGGGCGCGGCGGTGCGAGGGGAACCAGTACGTGCAGTAGAGGATCACGCCGGGGTAGAAGCCCGCCTCGGCGGCGCCGAGCAGGAAGCGGAGCACGTAGAACGTCGCCTCGTTCGAGACGAACATGAACCCCGCGGAGACGACGCCCCAGGTGATCATGATGCGGGCGATCCAGGTGCGGGCCCCGATGCGCTGGAGCATCAGGTTCGAGGGGACCTCGAAGAGGAAGTAGCCGATGAAGAACAGGCCGGCGCCGAGGCCGTACGCCGCCTCGCTGAACCCGAGGTCCGCGGACATCTGCAGCTTCGCGAAGCCGACGTTGACGCGGTCCAGGTAGGAGAAGACGTAACAGAGGATGAGGAAGGGGACGATGCGGCGCACGACCTTGCGGAAGACGGCGTTCTCGCGGGCGAGGTCGGGGACCTCTGCCGTCGTCGCGGATATGGACATGACGGAATCCTTCGTAAGCGGCTCAGGGGATTCTCTGACGGGGTGGAGCGCTGGTCACCACGCTGCTCGGAACGTGGACCTCAGTTCGTCGATCGCGTGGTCGGGGAGTGGCTCAGGGCGACGATCGGTCAGGAGCCAGAGGCGTGCCGTCTCCTCGAGTTCTTCGAGGACGGCGAGGGCGGTGGCCGCGTCGGGACCCCAGACGACGGGGCCCAGCCGGTCGAGCAGCACAGCCCTGATGCGGGCGGCGCGGTCGGCGATGGCGGCGGCCACCAGGTCGGCCACGCGCGGGTCGCCGGGCCGGTGGTAGGGGATGAGCGGGACGTGCCCGACCTTCATCACGTAGTACGGAGTGAGGGGCGGGAGGACGTCGTCCGGGCTCCACACGCCGGCCAGGGTGAGGCCGACGAGGTGCGTGGAGTGGGTGTGGAGGACGAAGCGGGCCGTGGGGTCGGCCGCGTAGATGCGCCGGTGCAGCGTGAGCGTCTTGCTGGCGCGGTCGCCCGCGACCTGCTCGCCGCGGGCGTCGACCAGCGCGAGCCGGTCGGGTTCGAGGAATCCGAGGGCGGCGTCGGTGGGGGTGATCAGATGACCGTCGCCGACCCGGGCGCTGATGTTGCCGGCGCTGGCGTGCACATAGCCGCGGGCGAACAGGCTGGTGCCCACGCGGACGATCTCGGCGCGCGCCGCGTCCACGGCGCTGTCCGGGAGGTCCACGGCGTTGCCCGGCAAGTCCACGGCATTGCTCGGGAGCCCGGTCACTCGGCGCCCTCCCCGTCCAGGAGGGCGAACGCGTCGGTGAAGAAGCCGGGGCCGCCGAAGTTGCCGGACTTGAGGGTGATGTGGAGTGTGTCCCCGGTGGGGAGGGCCGCGGCGCACCACGGCACCCCGGGGTCGATCTGCGGGCCGATGCGCAGCCCGGTGAGGCCGAGCGCCTGGACGACCGCTCCGGAGGTCTCGCCGCCCGCGACGACGAGCCTGCGGACACCGCGCTCCACGAGCCCTTGGGCGACCCGGGCCAGGGTGCGCTCCACGAGCTCCCCCGCCTCGGCGGCGCCGAGGCGGCCCTGGACGGTCCGGACGGTGTCGGGCGTCTCGGTGGAGTAGACGAGGACCGGCCCGTCGGCCAGGTGCTCCTCGGCGAAGGCCAGCGCCTGCCCGGCGACGTCCTCGCCCGCCGCGATGCGCAGCGGGTCCACGCTGAACGCGGGGCGGCCGCCCTTCAAGAACTCCACGACCTGGCCGTTGGTCGCCTCGGAGACCGATCCGGAGACGACGGCGCGGTGCCCGGCCGACGGCGGGAGCTGCGCGGCGGCGGGCGACGGCCGGAAGCCCCAGTTCGCGGGCAGGCCGATGGCGAGGCCGGACCCGGCGGTCACCAGCGGCAGCCCTTCGACCGCCGCGCCCATGCGGACGAGGTCGTCGTTGGAGACGGCGTCGACGATCGCCGTGGCGACGCCGTCCGCGCGCAGCTCCTCGATGCGGGAGCGGATCGCAGCGGGGCCGTCGGCCACCACCGTGTGGTCGATGAGGCCGACGGGCCGGGTGGTCTGCGCGCCGAGTACGGAGACCAGGTTGGAGTCGGTCATCGGAGTGAGCGGATGGTTCCGCATACCGCTCTCGCTGAGCAGGACGTCGCCGACGAAGAGATGCCCCTTGAAGACCGTGCGGCCGTTGTCGGGGAAGGCCGGGGTGGCGATGGTGAAGTCGGTGCCAAGGGCGTCCATCAGGGCCTCGGTGACCGGGCCGATGTTGCCGTTCGGCGTCGAGTCGAAGGTGGAGCAGTACTTGAAGTAGATCTGCTCGGCGCCGGCGGAGCGCAGCCAGGCGAGGGCCCGCAGCGAGGCGTCGACGGCCTCGGCGGCCGGGACGGTGCGCGACTTGAGGGCGATGACGACGGCATCGGCGTCCAGGTCCTGGCCGGTTCCGTCCGCGTCCCCTTCGGATCCGGCCGGCGGTACGTCGATCAGCTGGACGACGCGCATGCCCGCGCGCACCAGGTTGTTGGCCAGGTCGGTGGCGCCGGTGAAGTCGTCGGCGATGCAGCCGAGTCGGATGCCCATGTCAGCCCTCCGCCTTCGGCAGGTCGACGCCGGGGAAGATCTTGATGACGGCGCTGTCGTCCTCGCGGCCGAAGCCGGCCGCCGACGCCTGCAGGAACATCTGGTGCGCCGTGGCGGCGAGCGGGAGCGGGAACCGCTCCGGGCGGGCGGCGTCGAGAACGAGCCCGAGGTCCTTGACGAAGATGTCGACCGCGGACAGCGGCGTGTAGTCGCCGGCGAGGACGTGCGCCATGCGGTTCTCGAACATCCACGAGTTGCCCGCGCTGTGCGTGATGACCTCGTAGAGCGCCTCGGCCGGAACACCGGCCTTGATCCCGAGGGCCATCGCCTCGGCCGCGGCGGCGATGTGCACGCCGGCGAGGAGCTGGTTCACGATCTTGACCCTCGAGCCGATGCCGGCGCGGTCGCCCAGGCGGTAGACCGTGCCGCTCATGGCCTCGAGGAACGGGTCGGCGAGCTCGTACGCCTCGGCCGGGCCGGAGGTCATCATCGTGAGCTCGCCGGTCGCGGCGCGGGCGGCGCCGCCGGAGATCGGGGCGTCCAGGTAGAGCACCCCCCTCTCGGCGAGGCGTCCCTCGAGCTCCTCGGACCAGCCGGGGTCGACGGTGGAGCACATCACGAAGACGGCGCCGGGGCGGAGCCGGTCGGCCGCCCCGTCGGCACCGAACAGCACCGACTCGACCTGCGCCGCGTTGACCACGACGCCGACCAGGACGTCCACGGCGGCCGCGAGGTCGCCGGTCGTGGCGTACGCCGTCCCGCCCTCCCGGGCGAAGTCCTCGGCCGCCTCCGGCCGCAGGTCATGGACCGCCACCTCGTGGCCGGCCGCCCGCAGACTGCGGGCCATCCCCAGACCCATGGCCCCGAGTCCCACCACGCCGACGCGCGGACGTGTCGACCCGGCCGTGTCGTCCTCGTCCCTCATGCTCAACCTCATCTCGCTGTGCCTCCCGAGGCCCGAGCCCAGAAGGTGATCAGGTCATATGATGACCTGAGGATGTGAGGCAGTCCACCGTGATGCCCGTCACATCAGAAGGGATTGCGCGATACGCAACGAAAAAGCGGCGGTACGCCTGTCACAGGCGTACCGCCGCCGACGTGCGGGGCGTCTTGATCGAACAGACCGGCGGTCAGATCCCGTCCGGGTCCTTGCGCTCCAGCGCCGGCCGCGAGCCGGGGGCCGACTCGGTGAGCAGGTAGTCCGCCGCGGCGCGGTCGGTCACGAGGCTGGTGACGAGCCCGGAGCGGAGCACCGCACCGATCGCCGCCGCCTTGCGCTGACCGCCCGCGATGGCCACGACCTCGGGGATCCGGCGCAGCCGGTCGGCCTCGACGGTGATGCAGCGCTCGCCCAGGTCACGCCCCACCCGGCGCCCCTCGGCGTCGAAGAGGTGCGCGGACATCTCGGCGGCGACGCCGAGGGAGGCGTAGTGCGCGCGCTCCTCGTCCGTGAGCATGTCGTGCACGGTCGAGATGCCCGGCTCCCAGGAGCCGATGGACACACAGGCGACGGTGACCTTGTCGAAGTACTCGAAGGCCCGCGCGATGCCGGTCTGGTTCCGCAGCGCGGCCGCCGTGGCGGGGTCGGGCAGCAGCATCGGCGCGTAGATGGGGTGCGCCTCGCCGCCGGAGACCTGGGCGGCACGCCGTACCGCCTCGACCGAGCCGCGCTCCGCGGTCCCGGCGTCGTACACACCGGTGAGCTGCACGACCGTGCACGGGGGCAGCCGGTCGAGGGCCGCCGCCATGTGGATGGTGGACCGGCCCCAGGCCAGACCGAGGACGTCGCCCTCGTTGACCAGCTCGCCCAGCAGGTCGGCCGCGACCTCGCCGAGGTTCTCCGGGTCGGGCGACTCGTCCTCGCCCTCGGCCGGGGACTCGACCACGACGGCGTGGCGGAGCCCGTAGCGGGCGCGGAGCGCGTCGGAGCGCTCGGCGTCCAGCTCCGCGGGTACGCGGATCTCGATGCGTACGAGGTCGCGTTCGAGCGCGGTCTCCAGGACCCGGGCCACCTTGAAGCGGCTCACGCCGAACTCCTCGGCGATCTGGATCTTGGACTTGCCCTCGAGGTAGAAGCGGCGGGCCATGGCCGCCGCCTGCACCAGCTCCGCGGGTCCCATCCGCAGGGCTGACCGTCCCGCCGAGATTCCCGCCACCGCGATCTCCTTAGCTCTGTTCACGTACCGCTGCTCACGTGCTGCTGTCCTGCTGCTGTCGTGCTGTGTCGTTCACACTCTGGACTCGCTGTTCATCCTGTCAGATCCAGCGGGTCCTGATCGGTCCTGTCGGCGCTCCGACGGACCGCGTTCATCTGGCCGAGGCTCAGTGGCCACACGCCCACGCCGCCGAGGCGGTCGCGGACTCGGCCTTGGCGCGGAGCGCGCGGACGGCCTCGGCCGGGTCCGCGGCGCCGTAGACCGCCGATCCTGCGACGAACACGTCGGCGCCGGCCTCGGCGCAGCGCTCGATCGTCGACTCGGCGACCCCGCCGTCGACCTGCAGCCACAGCTCCAGGCCGTGCTTGGAGATCAGCTCACGGGTGCGACGGATCTTGGGCAGCATGATGTCGAGGAAGGCCTGCCCACCGAAGCCGGGCTCGACCGTCATGATCAGCAGCATGTCGAGCTCGGGGAGCAGGTCCTCGTACGGCTCGATCGGCGTCGCGGGCTTCAGCGCCATCGACGCCCGCGCGCCCTTCGCCCGGATCTCCCGCGCGAGACGCACGGGAGCGGCCGCCGCCTCCACATGGAAGGTGACGGACCCGGCGCCGGCCTCCACGTACTGCGGGGCCCAGCGGTCGGGGTCCTCGATCATGAGGTGGCAGTCCAGCGGGGTGTCCGTGGCCCGGGCGAGCGACTCGACGATCGGCACGCCGAGGGTCAGGTTGGGCACGAAGTGGTTGTCCATGACATCGACATGCAGCCAGTCGGCACCGTCGACGGCCTTCGCCTCCTCGGCGAGGCGGGCGAAGTCTGCGGACAGGATGCTGGGATTGATCTGCGCCATGTGCCAAGCCTGCCATGCTCTTGGGCACTTCTTTGCCGCGGACCGGTTTCGGACCGGGATCCACGTGGATTCGGTACGGGTTCGGCCCGGATTCGGACCGACCGCGGTCCACATGCCGGACGCGGGCCTGCCGTTCGGGCCGTACGGCGGTCAGGCCGTACGGCGCAGCAGCGCGAGGTACATGGCGTCCGTGCCGTGCAGGTGCGGCCACAGCTGGACGTCCGGGCCCTCGCCGAGGGCGGGCACGCCGGGCATCAGCGGGCGGACGTCGATCCACTCCGCCTCGACCGCCGGGCCGCCGCGGCCCTTGAGGACGTCCTCGACGACCACGCGGGTCTCCGCCAGGTGCGGCGAGCAGGTCGCGTACCCGACCACTCCCCCGACACGGACCGCCGACAGCGCCTCGCGCAGCAGACCTCGCTGCAGCGGGGCGAAGCCGTCGAGGTCCTCCGGGCGGCGGCGCCAGCGGGCCTCGGGGCGGCGGCGCAGGGCGCCGAGACCGGAGCAGGGGACGTCCATGAGGACCCGGTCGAAGGAGCCGGGCAGCCACGGCGGGCGGGTGCCGTCGGCGGCGATGACCTGGTACGGGCCGGGGTTGCCGGCCAGCGCGCGCTCGACGAGGCGGGCGCGGTGCGGCTGCTTCTCGGAGGCGAGCAGGGTGGCTCCGCGCTGCGCGGCCAGGGCGCCGAGCAGGGCCGCCTTGCCGCCGGGGCCCGCGCAGCCGTCGAGCCAGCGCTCGTCGCGGCCCTCCACAGGCGCGTTCGCCAGCGCGATGGCGACGAGCTGGCTGCCCTCGTCCTGAACGCCGGCCCGCCCCTCCTTCACGGCCTCGATGGCCCCGGGCTCGCCGCCCTCGGCCAGCCGGACCGCGTACGGCGACCAGCGGCCCGGCAGCGTGTCCTCGCCGGTGAGCTCGTCGGTGGTGGCGCGCCCGGGCCGGGCCACGAGCGTGACCTCGGGCCGCTCGTTGTCGGCCTCCAGCAGGTCCTCGATACCGGCCCGCCCGCCGCCGAGGGAGTCCCAGAGCGCGGAGACGACCCAGCGGGGGTGCGAGTGGACGACCGCGAGATGGTCCTCCGCGTCGTCCTCGTACGGCGGGGCGACCTGCTCGACCCAGGTGTCGAGGTCGTTCTGCGCGATCTTCCGCAGAACGGCGTTCACGAACTTGGCCCGCCCGTCCCCGAGCACCACCCGAGCGAGCTCCACGCTCGCCGAGACGGCCGCGTGGGTCGGGATGCGTGTACCGAGCAGCTGGTGCGCGCCGAGCGACAGCACGTCGAGCACGGGCGGGTCGACCTCCCGCAGCGGCCGGTCGATGCACGCGGAGACGATGGCGTCGTACGTCCCCTGCCGCCGCAGCGTCCCGTAGACCAGCTCGGTCGCGAGCGCCGCGTCCCGCCCGTCGAAGTCGCCCTTCTCCCGGGCCTTCTTCAGCAACGGCGGCAGCACGAGATTCGCGTACGCGTCCCGCTCGTCGACCGCCCTGAGCGCCTCGAAGGCCAGGATCCTGACGGGATCCTTCTTGGGGCGCCGGTACGGCTTGGGGGTACGGCGACGTGCCTGCTCGCTCAAAAGGTGCTCCGCGTGAGGAATGACGAGGTCAACCCTCTCAGCCTACGTCCGCGTCGCCCGCACACGGAAAATGGCCCTGGACGATGTCCAGGCGCTCCGCGGCGATCAGACACGAGGCCGGCTCGGAGCCGCCGCCATCGGCCTCGAAGGCAACGAGCACGGGTGGCTCCTCGCCCAGCAGCCGGGTGACCGTCGTGCGCTCCTCCGGCGTGGGCGCGCGGAACACCGGGTCGTTGAACATGAAGGGACAGCGGACGTAGGACGCGTCGGTGAAGACCAGCTCGAGGCCGTAGGAGTACGAGAGGTCGTGAGCGGCCACGAGGCGGAGCCGGCTACCGTCGTGACCGGCCACCCCCCAGTCCCACCAGGAACCCTCGGGCAGCCGGAGCACGCCGTGCTCGTCGACCCCCACGCCGCTAGACGCCCACCCGCTCGCCGGGGGCGATGCGGACCCCGCGGGCCCAGTCGGCGGCCTTCATCGGCTTCTTGCCCTGCGGCTGCACCCACAGCAGCTCGACGGCGTGCGAGCCGGTGCCGACGTACACGTTGTTCTTGGCCGCCGCCAGCTCGCCGGGCGTGAGGTCCGTACGGTCGGGGAGCAGCGCCGTCTGGATCAGCTTGAGGCGCTCGCCGCGGAACACGGTCCAGGCTCCCGGCGCGGGCGTGCAGCCGCGGACGACGCGGTCCACGCGAAGCGCCGGGGCCTTCCAGTCCACGTGGGCGTCCTCGACCTGGATCTTGGGAGCCAGCGTGACGCCCTCGGCCGGCTGCGGGACGGCCTTCAGGCTGCCGTCCTCGATGCCGTCCATGGTGGCGGCGAGCAGCCCGGCGCCGGCGAAGGCGAGCCGGGTGAGCAGGTCCCCGCTGGTGTCGGTGGGCCGGACGTCCTCGGTGATCACGCCGTAGACCGGACCCGAGTCGAGGCCTTCCTCGATCTGGAACGTCGACGCGCCCGTGACCTCGTCGCCCGCCATGACGGCGTGCTGCACGGGCGCCGCGCCGCGCCACGCCGGCAGCAGCGAGAAGTGCAGGTTGACCCAGCCGTGGGCGGGGATGTCGAGGGCGACCTTCGGCAGCAGCGCACCGTAGGCGACGACCGGGCAGCAGTCCGGGGCGATCTCGCGGAGCCGTGCGAGGAACTCCTCGTCGCGCGGCTTCGTCGGCTTGAGCACCTCGATCCCGGCCTCCTCCGCGCGCTCGGCGACCGGGCTCGCGACCAGGCGCCGGCCGCGGCCCGCGGGGGCGTCGGGGCGGGTGACGACGGCGGCCACCTCGTGCCGGCCGGAGGCGAGCAGGGCGTCCAGGGCGGGTACGGCGACCTCGGGGGTGCCTGCGAAGACCAGCTTCACTCGGAAAAACCTCGCATCTCGGGGCGATGGGGGTACCTCCCTGCTCGAGCGCAGCCGAGAGCTTGGGGGAGGGCAGCGCACCAGTCTAGGGGCCGGGACACGAGGGGGCGTACGTGAGCGCGAGCGCCCCGCGCATATGCGTGTACGCCCCCGCAGCGTGACCCCAGCACGGGTGGCGCGTTGGTCAAGAGAGATTGACCGAAACGGGCCGCCCTCCTCCTCGTGGCCCGCCCCTATTCCACGCCGGTTCGAGAGGCTTTCACATGGCCGACCACGCAACCCACGACGCCCAAGCCCGGGCAAGTCTGCACTTGTTGGTGCGGGACATCGAGCGGGTCCGGCGGCAGGTGGACGCACTGCGCACGCTCACGGCCCAGTTGGGCAATGTCTACCGCCCGCGCCGCTCCGGCCCGTCCACGGGCTTCGTCGTCTACGGGCGGGCGCCCGCCCCGACCGTCCGGCTCGCCCAGGAGTTGCGGGACAGTGTCGAGACCCTGGTGACGGCGGCGGTCGACTTCGACCGCTCGCTCGGGTTCTCGTGGGACGCGGTGGGCTCGGCGCTCGGGGTCACGAAGCAGGCCGTCCACCGCCGCTACGGCGCCCGGCGCGCGCCCCAGCCGGGCGCCGTCGTGGAACAGGACCGCGTCACGGAGCCGGGCACGACCCGTACGCTCCCGGTGGTGCCGCCGGCCCGCACGATGCCTCCGCAGCCCGCCCCCGCGGCCCAGTCCCTCCGAGAGGACCCCCGCCCGTCGGCCTTCCCGGGCCCCCGCAACGGCTGACCCCGCCCGCGACACGTCTTCGGTCGCCCGCCCCGTGAC
>NZ_JBHWJZ010000057.1:0-30955 GCF_042731085.1 Streptomyces sp. NPDC059875 | reverse complement strand
CAGGGACGGCGCGAGCCGTCCCGCCCGCCTTCCTTTGAACGGGCTCAGCGGATCAGAGGCCGAACTCCTGAGGGGACACGCCGAGCGCCGCGCACGCCTCCCGCAGGACCTGCTCCTCGGCCGGGGCGATGTATCCGTCGGCGCCGGCGACGACGAAGCCGGTCTGTACGACCGCCTTGGCCTCCGTCGGCTTCTTCGCCGCCTTGGCGATCTCCTGCATGGCCTCGGCCTTGCCCTGCTGGAAGTTGAACATCAACTGGTCGACGTGCTTGTTGAACCGCTGCCGCAGCTGCTCGGGCGGGAAGTTCTTCAGGACGTCGTTCGACAGGATCAGCGACTCCACATGCTGTCGCTCGGCCGGGTCGACCGACCCGTCGGCGGCCGCGACCAGAGCGCACATGGCCATGCTGGCGTCCCGGTAGGCACCGCTCTTGAGCTCGGTCTTGAGGGAGCCGAGCTGGGACTTGAGCATGCCCACGAGCTGGGCCTTCGATCCCCCGCCGGATCCCGGACCCGGCCGCGGTCCCTGGCCGCCGGAGCTCCGTACCCCCTGCGACTGCTGCTGAAGCCCCTTGGCCTGGTCCTTGATCCGGTCCCACATCGCCATCCGTGCCACCTCGGCTAGCCGTTCGCTCGTCCACGCGAGTTCCGCGCGTCCCTCTGTGAACGGCTGCCCGCCCCTCGGAGTTCCATGGCCGGCTCCGTCCGGCCGCCAAGGGACCGGTTTCACCCGTTCGGCGGTACGCGGGCTGCGTGGGGCCCCCACCGGTGGTGGGGTGGGGAGACGCACTCACGGTGGACCGACAGGGGACGCGATGAGCGACGAGTCGAACTCGGGCATACGACGGGACGGCTGGGCGGCCGTGCCACCCATGCAGCCCGCGTCCTCCCCGCGCGTGTGGGTGGACGGCGCCGGCGCCGCGCGCGTCCGGGCGGACGGTCCCCCCTCCGCCGAGCGGTCGCCGAGCCGGACCGTCGCGCCCAGCCCCCTCGACCCCGGCGCCGCCCGGAACCCGTACCCCGTCCACCGGGTCCTGCGCGAGGAGTTCCCGCTCACGTACGACCCGCTGCTGCGCGCCTGGGTGCTCAGCCGGTACGCCGACGTCGCCACCGCCCTCACCGACGCCCGCTTCACCCACGGCCACCGGCCCGGCGACCCGCCCTGCGCGCAGACGCACGTCGACGTCGACGAGGACGAGCTCCGGAGCGTCACCGCCCGCACCGCCTTCGTCCTGGCCCGCCGTATCGCCGACCGGCCCCAGGCCGACCTGGTCGCGGACTTCTGCCACTGGCTGCCCGCCGGCACCGTCGCCGCCGCCGTCGGCGTGCCCTACCGGGACATGATGCGCCTGGTCCGCGGCCGGGCCGCGTCCGCGCTCGCCGGCCAGTGCACGGGCCAGATCGCGGTACGGGAGAAGGGCCTCGCCTCCTTCCTCGCCAACGTGCTCGCCGACCCCGAGCAGGCGGCGGCCCTGCGCGACGCGCCCTCCGGGGAGATCGCCCGCGCCTGGACCGAGTCGCTGCGCCGGGACCCACCCGTGCAGATCGCCGTCCGGCGCACCGGCGCCGAGGTCCGCGTCAGCGGCGGCACGATCCCGGCCGGGGAGCCCGTCGCCCTGCTGATCGGGGCCGCGGGCCGCGACCCGGAACGGTTCCGCGAACCCGACCGCTACGACCCGCGGCGCGACGACGGCGGCCAGCTCACCTACGGCAGCGGTGCCTGCCCGGCCGTCCTCCTCGCGGCGCTCGAGGCCGAGTACGCCGTGCGGGCACTGTTCCACGCCATGCCCCGGCTACGGCTCGCCGACGGCTTCCACCCCGAACGAACCGGCCTGATCACCCGCGCCCCACGGAGCCTCCGCGTCCGCCCCGGCGGCTGAGCAGTGCCAACGGGCGTGCGTCGAAGAGTTCGGCGAGTTTCACGGCTCCGCCGGTGAACTCCCGTGCTCCGTCGAGGAGATCGAACCACCGGCCCGGCGGCAGCGTCAGCTCCGTGTTCTGCCAGCCGCCCGCCTCCGCGAGGCGCAGCGGCAGGCGCGTGACGGCCGTGACCACCTCGGCCGCCGCGTCTTCGCCGCGTGCGAAGGCCAGGCAGTGCGCCGCCGCGGCGCCGGACGCCGGCAGCGGGAGGTACGAGCCAGCCGCCCCGAAGAGCTCCGGGTACTGCCGTCGCAGCCGCAGCGCCGCCCGCACCACCGCCGTCTTGTCGTCGTCCGGCCCGACCGCGAACGGCTGCCGGTTGTCCGGGTCGACGAGCGCCCGGTACTCCCGCTCCGTCCCCTGGTAGAGCTCCGGCACGCCCGGCATCGTCAGCTGGACGAGCGCCGCGCCCAGCATCTGCGCCCGGATGTGCGGCTCCAGGGCGAACGCCGCCTCCGATGCCGCCCGCAGCGGAATCCGGCCCGGCCCGGACGCCACGAAGTCGGTCACGGCCCGCTCGTACACCGGATCGGGCTCGGTCCAGCTGGTGTGCAGCCCCGCCTCCCGTACGGACTTCAGCACCGCGGGACCGAGCCGGTCCGGATCCGGCGTTCCGAAGCCGAACGCGGTCTGCCACGCCGTCCACGCCAGATGCGGATCGGGCGCCGGTACCCCGGCCACCTCCTCCAGCAACGCCGCCCAGACTGCCGGACATTGGGAGAGCACCGCGATCCCCGCCCGGACGTCCGCGCTGCGTTTGGTGTCGTGCGTGGACAGCACCGTCCCGGTGGCCGGCCAGTCCCGGGCCAGCCGCAGGCAGTACGCGTGGAATTCCTCGGGCGCGACGGCCGGACGGCCGGGGTCGCCGCCCACCTCGTTCGCCGACAGAAGCGGTGTGTAGCGGTAGAAGGCGGTGTCCTCCACGGACTTGGCGCGCAGCGCGGACGACGTCTGCGCGAACCTCGCCCGGAACGCTTGATGTTCGGGACCGTCGCCGAGCAGCCCCAGCGCCAGGTCCCGTACGGTGTCGACGGCCGTGGCCTCCTCCGGCACGGCGAAGGCCGCCTTCGCCCCACGGGCCGCGTCCGGGGTGAGGACCGCCTCTCCGCCGGTCCGGTAGGTGCGGTAGACGGGGACGCGGACCAGCAGTTCGCGGATCGCGGTCCGCAGCGCCCAGGGCGCGTGATCGCGCAGCTCCGGGTCGGCGGCGCAGATCCGCCCGGCGATCCGGGTCAGCGCGGTGGTCTCCGCCACGAGCTCGTGCGTCATCACCTTGTACGCGGCGCGGCGGGCCGTCGCCTCCCAGGTGCCGCCCCGGTCGCCGGCCCGCCCGGCGAACTCCCGGTACACGTCGAGGAGTTCGTCGGCGCCCGCAGCGTCCACGAAGACGCCGTCCACGTACCGCAGGGCGTCGTAGCCGGTGGTCCCCGCCACGGGCCAGGTCGGCGGCAGCGGCTCCGTACCGGTGAGGATCTTCTCCACCACCGTCCAGCACCGGCCGCCCGTCGCCTCGTGCAGCCGCTCCAGATAGCCCTCCGGATCGGCGAGCCCGTCGGGGTGGTCGATCCGCAGCCCCTCGATCACCCCGTCCCGTACCAGTTCCACGATCTTGTCGTGGGTCGCGCCGAACACCTCGGGGTCCTCGACCCGCACCCCGATCAGCTCCGAAATGGTGAAGAAGCGGCGGTAGTTGAGCTCGGTGCGGGCCAGGCGCCACCAGGCGAGGCGGTACCACTGGGCGTCGAGCAGCTCGGGCAGGGGCAGGCCCTCGGTGCCCGCGCGGAGCGGGAACGTCCGGCCGTCCAGGTGCAGCGCGCCGCCGGAGACCCGCATCCGCTCCCGTACCTCCGGCAGCCGCGCCGGAAGGACGGGCAGCAGGACCCGGCCGTCGCCCGCCTCCCAGTCGATATCGAACCAGCGGGCGTACGGCGAGTCCGGGCCCTCGCGGAGCACGGCGCGCAGCGCCTGGTTGTGCACGGGGGAGGCCGCCATGTGGTTGGGCACCAGGTCCACGACCAGGCCGAGACCGTGCGTCCGGGCGGTCGCCGCGAGCGACCGCAGCCCCGCCTCACCGCCCAGCTCCTCCCGGACCGCGCGGTGGTCGGTCACGTCGTAGCCGTGCGTGGAGCCGGGCACCGCCTCCAGGACGGGGGAGAGGTGGAGGTGGGACACCCCGAGGCCGGCGAGATACGGGACCGCCCGCTCTGCGGCGGAGAACGGGAACTCCGGCTGGAGTTGGAGCCGATAGGTGGCGGTGGGGACCGTCGGGGCGGTGGGCGAGGGCGTCATGCGAACGTACGTACCCGGCGGGGAGGCTTCTGTGTCATCGCCTCATGCGCCCGTTCGTGTGCATCGCGTTACGTTCGGGCGATGCTCCGCATGTATCGCGACACCCTGTCACTGCTCGGACCGGTGCTCCCGGCCGTGTCCTTCCTGGGGCGGTTGCCCACCGCCATGTGCCAGCTCGGCAGCCTGCTCCTGGTCGCCGAGACGAGCGGATCCCTGACGACGGCGGGTCTCGCGGGCGGGGCGCTCGCGGCGGGGCAGACCGTCGCCGGGCCGGTCATCGGCCGGCTCGCCGACCGGCGCGGGCAGCGCGGGGTGGTCCTCGCCGCGTCCCTCGCCAACGCGGTGGCCGTCGCCGCGCTCGTCCTCGCGGCGCTCGCGCACGCGGCGACCGGGTGGCTGATGGTCCTCGGCGCGCTCGCCGGAGCGAGCGTCCCGCAGGTCGGGCCGCTCGCCAGGACCCGCTCGGTCGCCCTGGCGCGGCGCTCCGGCGCCCACGGCCGGCTGGTGGGGACGGTGCTCTCGTTCGAAGGCACCCTCGACGAGGTCTCGTTCGTCCTCGGCCCGGCCCTCGTCGGCCTCGCCGCCGCGATCGCCCATCCGGCCGCGGCCCTGCTGCTGGCCGCCGTCCTCCTGGCCACCTGTGGCACGGCGTTCGCGCTGCACCCGTCGGCCGGGGTGGCCGAGGGCGGTGCGAGGGCCGCCACCACCCGTACGGCCGCGGCCGAACGAGGTCGGCTGCCGAGGTCCGCGTACGCCCTGCGGGTCACGATGGTGCTCCAGGGCGCGATGTTCGGTGCCTCGCAGGCCGGGATCACCGCGCTCACCGAGAGGCTCGGGGCGCCGGCCCAGGCCGGGCTCGTCTACGCCGCGATGGGTGTGATGAGCGCCGCGGTCGGGCTGTCGATGGCCGCCGTGCCCGCGCGGATCGGCCTGCCGACGCGCTGGCGGGCCGCCACCGCCGCGCTCGTGGTCCTCTCCGTCCCGCTCGTCCTCGTGGACTCGCTCGTGGCCCTGTACGCGGTCGTCGTCGTCCTGGGCGCCGCGTACGCGCCCCACCTGATCACCGTCTTCGGCCTCACCGAGCGGACCGTCCCGGCGTCCCGGCTCGCCGAGTCCATGGCCTTCCTGACCAGCGGCATCGTCGGGGGCCAGGCGCTGGCCCTGGCCCTCTCGGGCCGCCTCGCGGACACCCACGGGGCGCCGGCCGCGTTCGCGGTGGCGGTCGCTGCGGCGGTCCTGTGCGCGGCCCTCTCCTGGTCGGTCCGCACGAGGACGCCACAGCCCGCCCCCCTTGAGCCGGTGCCCACCCCCCACCCCCACAACGGGGGTGGGGGAGGTAGGGGCGGGCGCGCCGCTACGCCGGGCGCTTGAGGACCGTCAGGCTCAACGGGGCCAGGGGTACGCGTTCGCCCGCCGCCACCTTCGGGCCCTCCTGGGGTGGGATGCCCTCCGGGTGGGACGTGTCCACCACCACCCGCCAGCTTTCGCCGTGGTTGATCGGGACCTCGAACTCCAGCTCCTGCGACGAGGCGTTGAACATCAGCAGGAACGAGTCGTCGGCGATCCGCTCCCCCTGCGTCCCCGGCTCCGAGATCGCGTTGCCGTTCAGGAAGACCGACAGCGCCTGGGCGTGCGCCGCCTGCCAGTCCCGCGCGGTCATCTCCTCGCCCTCCGGGGTGAACCAGGCGATGTCCGTGAGCTCGTCGTGCGTGCCCTCCACCGGCCGCCCGTGGAAGAAGCGGCGGCGACGGAAGACCGGATGGTCCCGCCGCAGCCGCACCATCGCCCGGGTGAACTCGAGGAGTGTGCCGTCCGCGTCGCTGCCCGGCTCCGGCCAGCGCACCCACGACACCTCGTTGTCCTGGCAGTACGCGTTGTTGTTGCCGCCCTGCGTCCGGCCGAACTCGTCACCGTGACTGAGCATCGGCACGCCCTGCGACAGCATCAGCGTGGCGAGGAAGTTCCGCATCTGCCGGTTGCGCAGCTCGTTGATGCCGATGTCGTCCGTCTCGCCCTCGGCGCCGCAGTTCCACGACCGGTTGTAGCCCTCGCCGTCCCGGTTGCCCTCCCCGTTCGCCTCGTTGTGCTTCTGGTTGTACGAGACGAGGTCGCGCAGTGTGAACCCGTCGTGGCAGGTGACGAAGTTGACCGAGGCGAGCGGCCGCCGCCCGTCGTCCTGGTAGAGATCGGACGAGCCGGTCAGCCGCGACGCGAACTCCGCCAGCGTCCGCGGCTCCCCCCGCCACAAGTCCCGTACGCAGTCCCGGTACTTGCCGTTCCACTCGGTCCACAGCGGCGGGAAGTTGCCCACCTGGTAGCCGCCCTCGCCCACGTCCCACGGCTCGGCGATCAGCTTCACCTGGCTGACCACCGGGTCCTGCTGCACCAGGTCGAAGAACGACGACAGCCGGTCCACCTCGTGGAACTGTCGGGCCAGCGTCGCCGCCAGATCGAAGCGGAAGCCGTCGACGTGCATCTCGGTCACCCAGTACCGCAGGCTGTCCATGATCAGCTGCAGCACGTGCGGGGACCGCATGAGCAGCGAGTTCCCGGTGCCGGTCGTGTCCGTGTAGTACCGGCGGTCGTTCGACAGCCGGTAGTACGAGGGGTTGTCCAGGCCCCGGAAGGAGAGCGTCGGGCCGAGGTGGTTGCCCTCCGCCGTGTGGTTGTAGACCACGTCGAGGATGACCTCGATCCCCGCCTGGTGCAGGGCCCGCACCGCCGACTTGAACTCCAGGACCTGCTGGCCCCGATCGCCCCAGGAGGCGTACGCGTTGTGCGGGGCGAAGAAGCCGATGGTGTTGTAGCCCCAGTAGTTGGAGAGGCCCGCGTCCACCAGCCGGTGGTCGTTGACGAACTGGTGCACCGGCATCAACTCCAGTGCCGTGACGCCCAGTTCCTTCAGATGCCCGATCACGGCCGGGTGGGCGAGCCCCGCGTACGTCCCGCGCAGCTCCTCCGGGAGTTCCGGGTGGAGCATCGTCAGACCCTTCACATGGGCCTCGTAGATCACCGTCCGGTGGTAGTCGGTGCGCGGGCGCCGGTCGTCGCCCCAGTCGAAGTAGGGATTGACCACGACCGAGCTCATCGTGTGCGGCGCCGAGTCCAGGTCGTTGCGCGAGTCCGGCCGCCCGAAGTGGTAGCCGTACACCGCCTCGCCCCACTCGACCGAGCCCGAGACCGCACGGGCGTACGGGTCGAGGAGCAGCTTCGCCGAGTTGCAGCGCTGCCCCCGCTCCGGCGCGTACGGTCCGTGGACCCGGAAGCCGTACCGCTGTCCCGGCATCACTCCCGGCAGATAGGCGTGCCGGACGAAGGCGTCCGTCTCGCGCAGCTCCACCGCCGTCTCCGAGCCGTCGTCATGGAGCAGACACAGCTCGATTCTGTGCGCGGCCTCCGAGAAGACCGCGAAATTCGTTCCGGCGCCGTCATAGGTGGCGCCCAGGGGATACGCCTGTCCCGGCCAGACCTGCATAGATACGACTCTTCCATTCTGATCCGGGTGTTGGGGTGTACTCCGGCCAGATCCTGCCCGAAAAGGGGGCAACCTCCTAGGACTTCGGCCCGTCCTACCGGGTGACCAGTGCTCAAGGGGGAGACAGAGGGGGAAGTGTGTACGAAATAGTGCGCCGCCATCTGGGGAAAGTGGTGGCGGGCGCGGCCATGGCGGTGACGGGGACCGCCGTCATGGTCGGGATCACCCTGCCGGGGACCGCGGGTGCCGACGACACGCGCGGGACCGGCGTCGCCGGCAGCCGGGACGCCGGATCCGTACCGGCACAGGGGGCGGACGGCGCCGCAGGGACGGCGCCGGAGCCCGCGACCCTGGCCACCGCACCGCCCGAGGGGGCGAAGGGAGTGGGCACCGACCCGCTCACCGACGACGAGCTGAAGCGGGCCGAGGCCCTGGCGCTGACCCCGCCGGCCGCCGCCGCCCAGCGCGACGTCGAAGGGGGACGGGGTCCCCAGCACCTGGCCACCGAGCTGGCCGATCCGCTGCCCGAGGAGATCGACGAACCCGGCGCGCCGCGCCGCGCCGAAGTCCGCTTCTACGACTACGGGCGCGACGAGCTGATCACCCGGACCGTCAACCTGGAGACCGGGAAGGTCGAGCACTCCGGCGCGCAGCGCGGGGTGCAGCCCTCGGCCCACCCCGAGGAGCTGCGGGAGGCCCTGGAACTGATCCTCGCGAGCCCGCTCGGCAGCGGGGTCCGGGAGGACTACGAGGACGCCACCGGCAAGGCGCTGACCTCGGCCGACCAGCTCTGGTTCAACGGGGACGTCTACCGCACCTACCGCGAGGCGAAGGTGCCCGCGCAGCTCGCGAAGTGCGGCGAGCACCGGTGCGTCCGCCTTGTCACCAAGATCCGCAACGGCTCGTGGATCGACACCCGCAACCTGATCGTCGACCTCAGCGCCAGGACCGTCACGCGCGCCGGCTGACCACCGACGCGTCTACGAGGGAGTTTCGCATCTCATGCCCCACACGTTCCTTCCGCGCGCCCGCACACAGGGCGCCGTCCTCGCCGCCGCCGCGCTGCTCGGCACCGCCGCGGCGGCCGCCGGCCCGGTGAGCACCGCCACCGCGGCCCCCGCACCGCCCCGGCCCGACTGCTCGGCCGCCTACCGGGTCGAGCAGACGCTCGACGGCGGCACCACCTGGCGCATGTGCTGGCGCTACGACACCGACTCCGGGCTCGTCCTGGACAAGGTCACCTACCAGCCCAAGAGCGCGAGCGCCCCGATCCGCGTGCTCAACAGCGCCAAGCTCGCGCAGATACACGTCCCCTACGACGACGGCAACGCCGAGTACGACGACCTGACCGGCGCCGGCTTCGGCTGGGGACTGCAGAACCTGAAGCCGGCCGAATGCCCCGGCGGCACCATCACCACCGTGAAGGTGCCCGAGCAGGGCAACGTCAACGGCCTGTGCACCACGACCAGAGCGCGCGGCCACGCGTACCGGATGGCCAACGACGAGGGCACGAAGGTCTGGCAGGCCCAGGGCAAGGACCTGCTCGTCTACACCGTCAACAAGGTCGCCTGGTACGAGTACATCACCGAGTGGCGGTTCTCCTCCGACGGCACGATCGCCGCCAACGTCGGCGCCACCGGCAGCCTGTCGCCGGGCGACTACAACGCGACCGACGGCCGCGGCTGGCCCCTCGGCCACGGCGCCCGCTCCTACGCCACCAGCCACGCCCACAACGTCTTCTGGCGGCTCGACTTCGGCCTCGACGGCAGCGTCAAGGACCGGATCGAGCAGTACGACTCCAAGGTCACCGCCCCGGCGGCAGGAGGCGGCGGCCCGACCGTGAAGACCACCCGCACCCCGGTGACCAAGGAGCTCGCGGGCGACGCGAAGAACATGCGTTGGTGGCGGGTGGTGAGCGCCAACGGCAAGAACAAGGACGGCCACGCCCGCTCGTACGAGATCGTGCCCGGCCCCTCCAACACCCACGCCGGCCGCGGCTTCACGAAGCACGACATCTACTTCACCCAGACCCGCGCCTGCGAGCAGTTCGCCAGCAACAACATTCTCAACTGTGGCCGGAACGCGCCGGACAGCGTGGACAAGTGGGTCAACGGCGAGACGTTGACCGACCCCGCCGTCTGGGTCAACATCGGGTTCCACCACATCGCCCGGGACGAGGACCAGCAGCCGATGCCGGTGCACTGGCAGGGCTTCCAGCTCGCACCCAGGGACGTTACCGCTATGAATCCGCTCACTCCGGCCGATCTCGCCGGGCAGAACGGCGCTCCCAATCAGGGGAGTTGAGCAAGCAGCCTGGCGATCCTGCTGCACCGCCTCCCGCTCGCGGAGTACCCTTCCTTGATCGTTGACAGACGGTCGGAAAGTCGGATCGGGCGTCCAGGAGCAGAAGGCGGTGCGCGGGTGAGCTCGGGAGGTCTGGAGCTGCCCCCAGGTGACGCGGGTCACGAGGGGGGCTCGCCCGACCCCGTGGAAGTCCCGCCCGGAGCGGTCTCCGTCGCCAGGCCGATGGAGATCGGGGCGGAGCTCGACTGGGGTGCCGATGCCTGGAGCGAGGTGCGCACCCGCGCCCAGCGGGCGGGCAGGGCCTACATCTGGCTGAATCTCGTCGAGCAGCGGCTGCGGGCCGTGGTGGCCGCCGTGCTGCGGCCGGTGTACGAGCCGGTGCACGGCGACGACTGGGTGGTGGCCGCGGCCGGCCCGGCCGGACAGGAGTGGGTGCAGCGCGCCGTCGCCGTCCGCGAGGTCTCGCGGCGCAAGGGGTATCTCCTCGACCCGGCCGACGACAACGTGCTCAGCTTCCTCACGCTCCCGCAGCTGCGGGAGCTGATGGTGCAGCACTGGCCGTGCTTCGAGCCGTACTTCGACGACCGGCGGGAGGTCGAGCTCGCCCTGGACGAGCTGGAGGTGACGCGCAACGTCGTCTCCCGCAACCGGGCCCTCTCGCTCACCGTGCTCGCGCAGTCGGAGCGGGCCTCCGCCCGGCTCCTGGAGATCCTGGGCAGCGGGGCGGGGGTGCCGTCCGCGGACCGGCTGCCGGTCGACGCGGTCGAGGACCTGGTCGGCGACCGCTACGCGGACGTGGTCTCCGTCCACCCGGACCGGGTGCGGCTGCAGCGGCAGCTGCCGGCCGAGGACCTGTTCGGCGGGGCCCGCCGCCTCGACGCCACGGGCATAGGCCTGAATCTGCTGGTGCAGAACTTCTCCGGGCGGCGGCTCGTGCGCCTTGCCGAGTCGGGCTGCCGGATACGGCTGCTGTTCCTGAACCCGGCGAGCAGCGCCGTCAAGCGCCGCGAGCGCGAACTGGGGCTGAAGAAGGGCGAGCTGAGTCGCTCGGTGGAGATGAACATCCTCCATATGCGGCGGGTGCGCTCCAGGCTGCGCGACCCGGGCGCCTTCCAGATCCATGTCTTCGACGAGACGCCGCGCTTCACCGCGTACCTGGTGGACGGGGACGGGCCGGACGGTGTCGGCGTCGTCCAGTCGTATCTGCGCAAGGCGCGGGGGATGGAGGCGCCGGTCCTGGTGCTCCGCGGGGGCGGCCGGAACGTGGTGCGGTCCGGGCAGCAGCCCCGCGACGGCGATTACGGACTTTTCGCGACATACCGGGAGGAGTTCGAGTCGGTCTGGCTCGACTCCCGTCCCGTTTCATGAGCTTTGTCCGCACCCGTCGAGGTGCGTTGTCAGTGGCGCGTGCGAGGGTGTTCAGCACCACGGGGGAGATCACCTAAGGAGGACCCGATGGCTTGGCACGGGGAAGAGCTGGTCGGATTCGACCTGGAGACGACCGGCACCGAACCGCTGGAGGCGCGGATCGTGACGGCCTCGATCGTCGGCGTCCACGGCGGACGCGTCGCGCGGCAGCAGGACTGGCTCGCCGACCCGGGGATCCGGATCCCCGCGCAGGCGTCCGCGATCCACGGCATCAGCAGCGAACGGGCGGCCGCCGAGGGCCGGCCGGTGCGCGAGGTCGCCGACGAGATCGCCGAGACCCTGACGGGGTACTGGGCGCGGGGCGTCCCGGTCGTGGCGTACAACGCCTCCTTCGACCTGACGCTGCTCTCCGCCGAGCTGAGGCGCCATGGACTTCCCTCGCTGAGCTCACGCCTTGGCGGCGCGCCCATAGGCCCGGTCGTCGACCCGTACACCATCGACCGGGCCGTCGACCGCTACCGCCGAGGGAAACGGACCCTGGAGGCGGTCTGCGCGGAGTACGGCGTCGTCCTGGAGGCGGCCCACCAGGCGGCGGCCGACGCGCTGGCCGCCGTGCGGGTGGCGGTCGCGATAGCCGAACGGCACGCCTCGGTGGCCGCGCTGACCCCGGCGGAGCTGCATGAGCGTCAGATCGGCTGGTACCGCGCCTGGGCGGAGGACTTCCAGGACTTCCTGCGCCGCAAGGGCAGCCCGGAGGCGATCGTCGACCCGTCCTGGCCGCTGCGCGAGCCGGCCACGGTCGCCGGCTGAGACCCGCCCGCCGGCTGCCACCGCGCACCGCGCACGGTCAGCCGATCGGATTCTCCGCCAGGAAGTCCAGGAGCAGGGTGTTGATCCTCTCCGGCTCGTCCAGCTGGAGCCAGTGGCCGGCGTTCTCGACGCGCTCGTAGCGCCAGGTGCCGTCCACGTGCTTGCCGGTGCCGGTCATGGACTGCTCGGTCAGGAAGCGGTCGCCGGTGGACCAGACACCCATGACGGGGCCCGGCAGCGGCGGGAGGGGCAGGGCGGGGCCGAACTGCACCTCGGGGGTGAGCCCCGCCCGGTAGATGTTCAGCGCGGCCGTGAGCGCGCCCGGCGCCCGCAGCGGCTCGACGATCGCGTCCGCGTCGGGGTGCTCGCCCAGCATCTCCCGGAGGTTGGCGAAGTCGTCGCGCGCGAGCCAGTCCTCGGCGAGCCCCGGGAACTGGAACAGGATCATGTACCAGGACCGCTGCTTCTGCTCGAAGCCCGCGTCGCGGATGGACGCCAGGTGGCCCACCGAGAGGATGCTCAGGCTCGCCACCCGATCGGGCGCGACCTGGGCGAGACCCTGCACGATGCCCGAGCCCCAGTCGTGCCCGACGAGATGGGCCCGGTCGACGTCCAGCCGGGCGAGGAGTTCGAGCAGATCGCCGACGTGCTTGGCCGGATGGTAGGCCTCCACGCCGCCCTCCGGCCGGCCCGAGGCGCCGAAGCCGCGCAGGGTCGGAGCGACGCACCTGTACCCGGCGGCGGTCAGCGCCGGGATCTGGTGGCGCCACAGATGGTGGCTGTCGGGAAAGCCGTGCACCAGCAGGACGGCAGGACCTTCGCCGCTCACCTCGACGTCGAGCGTCACCTCGGACAGTTCCACACGCATCACAACACCCCGATCGTGAGTGGGAATTCGCGAGTCGACCCCCGCCATGATGTCAGAAGGGGTACCACCGCACCTCGGGGTCACCCTCCCGCAGCGAGGCCACCCGCCGCTCGAATTCGGCCAGTGCCTTGGGGTTCGTGGGCGCGTGCTGGGCCACCCACGCGCAGCTCGCGGTCTCCCGCGCCCCGCGCAGCACCGCGCACCCGTCCCACTCCCGTACGTCCCAGCCGTACGCCTCGGTGAACGCGTCGTACGCGGCCGGATCGAGTCCGTACCGGTCCCGGGAGAGCGCGAGCACCACCAGGTCGTGCTCGCGCAGATCGGAGGAGAAGGTCTCCAGGTCGACCAGGACCGGTCCGTCGGGCCCGACATGGACGTTGCGGGGCAGGGCGTCGCCGTGGATCGGACCGGGGGCCAGATGCGGGGTGAGCGCGGCCGCCTCCGGCGCGAAGGAGTCCCGCCGCTCGCGCAGGAAGGCCGCGTCGGCCGGGTCGATCGCGTCGCCGGCGAGGCGCAGCCACCGCTCGACCCCGCCGAGCAGGTCCCGGGGCGGCAGCGTGAGGTCGCCGGGGTCCGGCAGGGCGTGGATGCGCCGCAGCAGCGGCGCCAGATCGCGCGGCTCGGCCGGTCGTACGGCCTCGGGGAGCCGGTGCCAGAGGGTGACCGGGTGACCTTCCACCAGACGCGGCTTGGGCTCCGCGGCCCGTACCGCCGGGATGTCGGCCTCCGCGAGCCAGCCCGCGAGCGCCAGCTCCCGCTCGGCCCGGGGGAGCAGCTCGGCGTCCCTGCCGATCTTGACCACGAGATCGGCCACGGCGAAGACCGCGTTCTCGCCGAGCGCGAGGAGGGACGCCTCCGGCTCACGGTCCGGCAGCCCCGCGGCGGCCAGGATCTCCCGTGCCCGTGCCTCGTCCATGTGTGTCTCTCCGTCTCTCCCGCCCGCGTGTGCGAATCAGCCAAAGTCTTGCATTCACGCAGGTGGCCTTGACGAACCGACGGGCCGTCAGGACCATGACGGAGGCCGGTGCGACGTGGCAAAAGGCGCGTAAGGGGTCAAATCTGTGAGCGTGCTGTGAGTGTGGCGACCGCGACGAAGCGGTCCGGCGGACCGAGGACCGCCGGCGGGAGACCCGGTCACGGGCGGGACCACGGCGCCTGGTTCCTGGTGCTGCCCGCGCTGATCCCCATCCTGATCCTCAGCGTCGGCCCGCTGCTCTACGGCATCGCGCTCGCCTTCACCGACGCCCAGTCCGGCCGCACCCAGCCCACCCAATGGGTGGGCACGCTCAACTTCCAGGACCTGCTGCACGACTCGCTGTTCTGGGACTCGTTCCGGATCGGCCTGCTCTGGGCCGTCGGCGTCACCGTCCCTCAGTTCCTGCTCGCCCTCGGCCTCGCGCTCCTGCTCAACCAGAACCTGCGCTTCCGCTGGCTGGCCCGGGCGCTCGCGATCATCCCCTGGGCCATGCCCGAGGTCGTCGTCGGCATCATGTGGCGACTCGTCTACAACCCGGACGCGGGCATCCTCAACGAGACCATTCGCGACCTCGGCCTCGGCGACGGGCGGGACTGGCTCACCGGCCTCGCCACCGCCCTGCCGGCCGTGATCGTCGTCGGCATCTGGGCCGGGATGCCGCAGACCACGGTCGCCCTGCTCGCCGGACTGCAGAACACCCCGCACGAACTCCACGAGGCCGCCGCCCTCGACGGCGCCGGCGCCTGGCGCCGCTTCCGCACCGTCACCTGGCCCGCGCTGAAGCCGGTCGCCCTCGCCATCACCGCACTCAACTTCATCTGGAACTTCAACTCCTTCGCCCTGGTCTACGTCCTGACCAGCGGCGGACCCGGCGGCCGCACCCGGCTCCCCATGCTCTTCGCCTACGAAGAGGCCTTCCGCTACGGGCAGTTCGGCTACGCCGCCGCGATGGGCTGCGTCATGGTCGCCGTCATCTCCGTGCTCCTCGCCCTCTATCTCGTCGGACGGCTGAAGGGGGACCAGGACCGGTGAGCACGCTCCGCACCAGCAGGCCCGCGCGGTTCGGCCAGTACCTCGCGCTCCTCGCCTATCTGGTCTTCCTCGCCTTTCCGTTCCTCTGGCTGATCTCCACCGCCTTCAAACCCGCGACCGAACTGGGCTCGCTGCACCCGACCTGGATCCCCAAGGACCCGACCCTCGCCAACTTCCGGCAGGCGTTCGACGAACAGCCGCTGCTCCAGGCCGCGGCCAACAGCCTGATCGCCGCCCTCGCCGCGGCCCTCATCGCCGTCGTGATCGCCACGCCCATGGCCTATGTGATGGCCCGGCACCGCAGCCGGCTCTCCACGGCCGCCACCGGCTGGGTCGTGATCAGCCAGGCCTTCCCGTTCGTGCTCGTGATCATCCCGCTCTTCCTCGTCCTGAAGAACCTGCACCTGATCAACAGCCTCTTCGGCCTGGTCATGGTGTACGTCGTCTGGTCGCTGCCGTTCGCGCTCTGGATGCTGGTCGGATACGTACGGGCCGTCCCGGCCGAGCTGGAGGAGGCCGCGGCCGTCGACGGCGCCGGGAAGCTCCGTACGCTCGTCTCGGTCACCGCCCCGCTGCTCGCCCCCGGCATCGTCGCCACCGCGCTCTTCGCCTTCATCACCGCATGGAACGAGTTCTTCTTCGCGCTCGTCCTGCTCAAGACCCCGGAGAAGCAGACCTTGCCGGTCGTCCTCACCCACTTCCTCGGCGCGGAGGGCGTCGCCGACCTCGGACCGCTGGCAGCGGCCGCGTTCCTCGCCACGATCCCCTCGCTCGTCATCTTCGCGATCATCCAGAAGCGGATCACGGGCGGGATGCTGGCCGGGGCGGTGAAGTCCTGATGCGCGTACGGGTGTTCACGGCGGCCGCCGCCGCACTGGCGCTGCTCCTCACCGGATGCTCCGCGGGTGACGACTCCGACGGCGGCCCGATCCGGCTCCGCTTCCAGTCGCTCGCCTGGCAGAAGGAGTCGGTCGACGCCAACAAGGAACTCGTGGCGGAGTGGAACGCCGCCCACCCCGACATCCAGGTCGACTACGTCCAGGGCAGCTGGGACTCCGTCCACGACCAACTCCTCACCTCCTTCGAGGGCGGCGAGGCGCCCGACATCATCCACGACGCCTCCGACGACCTGGCCGACTTCGCCTACGGCGGCTACCTCGCCGACCTCCGTACCCTCCTGCCCGAGCGGCTCAAGGCCGACATCCCGGCGCGCAGTTGGGAGACCACGACCTTCGGCGGCGGGATCCACGGCGTTCCCTTCCTCCAGGAACCCCGCATGATCATGGCGAACAAGCAGATCCTGGAGTCCTCCGGCGTGCGGATCCCGACCCCGGAGAAGCCCTGGAGCTGGGAGGAGTTCCGGCGGATCACCAAGGACCTGACGGCCACGATGGGCAAGGGGCGGTATGCGGTCGCCTGGCCGCTCAAGGAACCGGTCTCGGTCAGCCTCAACCTGGGGCTCTCGGCCGGCGGTCAGCTCTTCCACCGGGAACCCGACGGACAGGTGACCATCCGCTTCACCGAGGACGACGGGATCGTCCCCGGCACCATCCACGATCAGGTGAACACCGACCTCAGCGCCTCGCGATCCACCCTGGGAACCGGCGGCTCCGACGCCCTGCCGGGCTTCTTCGGCGGCAAGTACGCCATGGTCCCGCTCGGCTTCTCCTACCGGCAGCAGATCACCCAGCAGGCGCCCGAGGGCTTCGAGTGGATCGTGCTGCCCGCGCCCGCCGGGAAGGACGGGCTCGCGCAGGGCGTCAGCCCGCAGACGCTCTCGATCGCCGAGGACAGCCCGTACAAGAAGGAGGCGGCGGGGTTCCTCGACTTCTTCCTCCAGCCGGCCAACATGGTCCGCCTGGCGCGTGGCGACTGGATGCTGCCGACCGGTACGGCCGCGCTCGCCGACCCGTCCCTGCACACCGCGAAGGACGGCTGGGCGACCGGAGCCGCCGTGGCCGCACATCTGCGCTCCGCGCCGGCCCAGTCGGTGCGCGGCTATCCGGAGTGGAAGGACAAGGTGGCCACGCCGGCCTACCAGGAGTTCTACAGCGGAGCGATCGACATCGAGGAGCTGCGGAAACGCCTGGTGGAGGACGGCAACCTGGTCCTCGCCCGCTACCAGCGGCGCTGAGCCGCACCGAGCACTGCCGAGCCGCGCGAGGACCGGCCCGGAGGACTAGATTTGCAGGTATGAGCGGGCCGCAGGCGTTGCGCATCCACCTGCTCGGCGGCTTCCGGGCCGAGGTGGGCGGCCGCGAGATCGCCGACGAGCGGTGGCGGCTGCGCAAGGCGAAGGCGCTCGTCGCCCTGCTCGCCCTCGCACCCGGCCATCGCCTCCACCGCGAACAGCTCCTCGACGCCCTGTGGCCCGAGCTGTCCCCCGCCGCCGGAGCCAACCAGCTGCGCAAGGCCCTCCACGAGGCGCGCCGGGTCCTCGACCCCGACCCCGTCGCCACCTACACGTACCTCGTCTCCGCCGAGGAGCTGCTGCGCCTCGCCCCGGCGCTCACCGAGGTCGACGTGGACGCCTTCGAAGCGGCCGCCCTCGCCGCGCGACAGGAGAAGGACCCCGGCGCCTACGAGGCGGCGATCGAGCGGTACGGCGGCGAGCTGCTGCCCGAGTTCCGCTACGAGGACTGGGTGGCGGACCGGCGCGAGGCCGTGCGCGCCGAGCACCTCGCCCTCCTCGTCGGCCACGCCCGGCTGCTCGAGGCCCGGGCGGACCTGGACGGGGCCGCCGTCGCGCTGCACACCGTCCTGGCCGAGGACGCGATCAACGAGGGCGCGGCCTCCGCGCTGATGCGTGTCCACGCGCTGGCCGGGCGGCGCCACGACGCCCTCGCGGTCTACGGGCGGCTGCGCGGCGCCCTCGCCGACGAGGTGGAGGCCGTGCCCGACGTCCGCACGCAGCAGCTCTTCGAGCGGATCAGGGCCGGGCTCGCCGGTGAGCCCGCGGGGCTCACCGGCGAGCTGTGGGAACAGGTCGGGGACCTGCGGATGCTCTCCGGGGACGCGGCGGGCGCCGCGGCGGCCTTCGGCACGGCCGCCCGGCTGCCGGGCGAGGACGAGGTGGTGCCCGCCCGACGGCACCGCAAGGCCGCCGCCGCCCATCTCGCGGGACACCACCCGGCCGACGCGGAGCCCCATCTGCGGGCCGCCGAGACCGTCGCCGGGCACATCGGGGACGAGGCCGAGGCGGGCAGGATCGCCGGGACGCGCGCCACCTGGCTGTACGAGACGGGGGACATGGAGGGTGCACAGGACCGTGCGGAGGCGAGCCTCAAGGCCGCCGAACGGTTCGGCACCGGCGCGGACGTGGCCGCCGCGAGCGAGACCCTCGCCATCGTCTGCCACTACCGGGGCGCCTGGCGGGAAGGGCTCCAGCTGGAGATCGAGCGGTTCGGCGCGACGGCCGACACCGACGCCCAGCTGGCGCGGATCTTCGACATCCACTGCTGCATCGGCGAGTACCACCTGTACGGCGACGGGCTGTTCGAGAGCGTGGAGAGCTACGCCCGCGACACGCTCGACCTCGCCGTCGCCAGGGGAGCCCGCCGCGCGGAGGCGTTCGCCTGGTGCCTCCTCGGTGAGGCGCTGTTGCTCCAGGGCCGCTGGGACGAGGCCCCCGGCTGCCTGGAACGCAGTGTGGACCTGCACGCCTCGCTCGACAGCAGATCCGGGGTGCTGCCCTGGCAACGGCTCGGCGAACTCGCCGCCGGGCGGGGCGACAGCGCCGCTGTCGCCGGCTGCCTGAAGCGGGGGATGGCGCTCGCCGCGGCCGGGACGATGGCCCCGCACGCCTGGGGACGGCTGTACGCGACGGCCGCGTTCGACGCGCTGGAGCGCGGTGCCCCGGACGAGGCGCTGCGGTCGGTGCACGCGGCGGCCGTGGCGTGCGAGCGGGACGGGAACTGTCCGAGCTGTTCGGCCCTGCTCAATCCGGTGGCCGCCGAGGCGTTCGCGGCGCTCGGCGACCGCGAGGGCGCCGCGGGCCGGGCCGAGGCGGCGGCCGGCGTCGCCGAGATGTTCCGCAGCTCGGCCTGGAGCGCGATGGCCGAGACCGCGCGGGGCGCCCATGCGGCGGCGCGGGAGGAACCGGACGTCGCGCGGACACACTTCCTGGCGGCCGCCCGGCTCTACGAGCGGGCCGGGCAGCCGTTCTGGTCGGCCCGTTCGAAGGTTCAGGCGGCCTCGGCCTCCCTGGACACCCGAACGGGTACGGGTACGGGTACGGGTGCGGACGCGGATCTGCTCGCCGAGGCGGCGGTCACCTTCGACCGCCTGGGCGCTGCTCGGCCACTGGCGGCGGTGCGGGCGCTGTCGTCGGAGCGGGCCCTGTCGACGTAGCGGCAGCGAGTACGGCGTCGACCGAGAGGGTGTCGGCGTAGTGGGCCCCGTAGTGCGCCATGCGGACCACCCCGTCGGGGCCGATGAGGAAGTCCGCCGGATGCCCCCGGATGCCGCCCTCGTGGCCGAAGGGCAGCATGCCCAGATAACCGGCCCCCATCGCACGCATGTTGTCGCCCATGACCTTGCCGTGGAACATGCCGCTCAGGGACTCCTCCACCCCGTACGCGCGGAACAGCCGCTTCTCCGGATCGGCGAGCACGTCGAACGGGATCTCGGCGCCGTTGAGGAGCTGCGAGCGCAGCGCCTCCACGGGGGAGTGGAAGACGGCGAGCGCGGTCAGGCCCGCGGCCCGTACCTCGTCCGCCCTACGCACCCACTCCCGTACGTGCAGATTGCACAGCGGGCAGTTGGCGAAGCGGTAGAACTTCAGGATCACGGTCTGCCCCGGCCGTCCGACCGGGGACAGGACCTCCCCGCCCAGCGTGGCGCAGCCCAGATCGGGGGCCCGGTCGCCCACCGTGAGTCGCGTGGTGGTCATCGCGACCTCCTCGGTCCCGCGCCTCGCCGGCCGGAGGTCCGGCCGGGTCCACGGCGCTCATGTCCCGGAGTCTCGTCGGCCGGCGTTCCCTGGGCGTTCCCCAAGAAGGGCCCCGACTGTCGAACCAACTGGACGAGACGTCTCGTCTCGCTTACTGTGGAGGCATGACCGCCACCCCGCGCCCCGCGCACATCGCCATGTTCTCCATCGCCGCCCACGGCCATGTGAACCCGAGCCTCGAAGTGATCCGCGAGCTCGTCGCCCGCGGACACCGCGTCAGTTACGCCATCCCCGCCTCCTTCGCCGAGAAGGTCGCCGCCACCGGCGCCACCCCCGTCGTCTACGAGTCGACCCTCCCCACCGACGACGACCCGGACGGCTGGGGCACCGAACTCATCGACAACATCGAACCGTTCCTCACCGACGCCGTGCACGTGCTCCCGCAGCTCGCCGAGGCGTTCGACGGCGACCGGCCCGACCTCGTCCTCCATGACATCACCGCCTACCCCGCCCCGGTCCTGGCACACCGGTGGGGTGTCCCCGTCGTGGGACTCTGGCCGAATCTCGTTCCCTGGGAGGGGTACGAGGAAGAGGTCGCCGAGCCCATGTTCGCCGAGCTCAAGGCCTCCGAGCGGGGCAAGGCGTACTACGCCCGCTTCGCGAACTGGCTGGCCGAGCACGGTGTCGACACGCACCCCGACCGGCTCATCTCCAGCCCCCGCCGGGCGATCGTGCTCATCCCCAAGGCGCTCCAGCCGAACGCCGACCGGGTCGACGAGTCCGTCTTCACCTTCGTCGGCGCCTGCCAGGGCGAGCGGGCGGACCAGGGGGAGTGGCGGCGGCCGGCGGGCGCGGAGAAGGTGCTCCTGGTCTCCCTGGGCTCGGCCTTCACCAAGAAGCCCGACTTCTACCGGGCCTGCGTCGCTGCCTTCGGGAACCTTCCCGGCTGGCATGTCGTGCTCCAGATCGGCGCGTTCGTCGACCCGTCGGAGCTGGGTGGGATCCCGGCCAACATCGAGGTGCGCTCCTGGGTCCCCCAGCTCGCGATCCTGAAGCAGGCCGACGCCTTCATCACCCACGCCGGCGCCGGCGGCAGCCAGGAGGGGCTCGCCACCGCGACGCCGATGGTCGCGGTCCCGCAGGCCGTCGACCAGTTCGGCAACGCGGACATGCTCCAGTCCCTGGGCGTGGCCCGGCACCTTCCGATGGAGGAGGCGACCGCCGAGAGCCTGCGCGAAGCCGTGCTCGCCCTCGTCGACGACCCCGAAGTGGCCCTCCGCGCCAAGGAGATCCAGGAGCGGATGGCGAACGAGGGTGGAACGCGCCGGGCGGCGGATCTGATCGAGTCCCAACTGCCGTAATGCGACGTACCTAAGGCCCCCGGGGACCCCAGGGGCCTTACTCATGCGCCGAGTTGGGTGGGATGACTGATTTGTTATTACGAAGGCTTGTTGCTTAAGTCACAGCTGCATGAAGGTCTTGATTTGCACTCGTCAATGAGCAAGGGTTTCGAGGCAGCCGCCGGAGAGTTTCCTTCCGGTGGCTCAACCCCCCACAAATCCTGACGAGGAGAGCCCTCTTCATGGCAATACACAAGCGTGTCCGCAGGACGAAGCTCATCGCCGTCTCGACCGCGATCGCGGCCGCGGCCGGAGTCACCGTCCTCACGAGCCCGTTCGCCGGCGCGGCCCCCACGCCCGCCCTCGGAACGGTCCACGGACTCGGCGTCGAAGGCGCCGTCGAAGGCAGCTTCGTCGTCCTCCTGGACGAGAAGGCGAACAAGGGCGAGCTCGCGAAGGAGTACGGCGGCACCCTGCGCCGCAGCTACGACTCCGCCGTCAACGGCTTCTCGGTCAACGGCCTTTCGGAGACCGAGGCCAAGCGCCTCGCCGCCGACCCGGCCGTCGCCAAGGTCGTCCAGAACAAGAAGTTCTCCATCAACGCCACCCAGACCGACCCGCCGTCCTGGGGTCTGGACCGGGTCGACCAGGCCGAGACCGCCGGGGACAAGAAGTACACCTACCCCGACAACGCCGGCGAGGGCGTCACCGCGTACGTCATCGACACCGGAGTCCGCGTCAGCCACGAGGACTTCGGCGGCCGCGCCACCGACGGCTTCGACGCCGTCGACAACGACGAAACGGCCCAGGACGGCAACGGCCACGGCACCCACGTCGCCGGCACCATCGCCGGCACCGCCCACGGTGTCGCCAAGAAGGCCAAGATCGTCGCCGTCCGCGTCCTGGACGACAACGGCTCCGGCACCACCGAGCAGGTCGTCGCCGGCATCGACTGGGTCACCAAGAACCACCAGGGCCCGTCCGTCGCCAACATGAGCCTCGGCGGAGGCGCCGACCCCGCCCTCGACGAGGCCGTCAAGAAGGCCATCGCCTCCGGCGTCACCTTCGGCGTCGCCGCCGGCAACGAGTCCTCCGACGCGGGCCAGGGCTCCCCCTCCCGCGTCCAGGAGGCGATCACCGTCGCCTCCTCGACCGAGGACGACCAGCAGTCCAGCTTCTCCAACTTCGGCTCCGTGGTGGACCTCTACGCTCCCGGCTCGGAGATCACCTCGGCCTGGAACGACAGCGACACCGGTACGAAGACCATCTCGGGTACGTCGATGGCGACCCCGCACGTGGTCGGCGCCGCCGCCGTCTACCTCGCGGCGCACCAGGACGCCACCCCGGACCAGGTCGCCGAGGCCCTGGTGGCGGGAGCGACCCCCGACAAGATCTCCAACCCCTCCGAGGGCACGGCCAACAAGCTGCTCAAGATCGTCGAGTAGCGGCCCCGCCTCCCTGACCGGCGGCCGCCGTGCCCTCCCCCACGGGGCACGGCGGCCGCCTTAGGGTGTGACCATGTCGAAGACGTACGCCGCTCTGCTGCGCGGCATCAACGTGGGCGGACACCGCAAGGTGCCCATGGCGGAGCTCCGTTCCCTCCTCGAAGGCCTCGGTCACCACCACGTCCGGACCTATCTGCAGAGCGGGAACGCCGTCTTCACCACCGACGCCGACGACCTGAGCGAGGACGAGGTCACCGCCGGCCTCGAGGACGCCATCGAGAAGCACTTCGGCTTCCGCGTCGACTGCCTCGTCCGCGACGCGGAGTACCTCGCCGCCGTCGCCGACGCCTGCCCCTTCCCGGCCGCCGAGCTGGAGGGCAAGCAGGTCCACGTCACGTACTTCTCCGAGCCGGTCGGCCCGGAGCGGTTCGCCGCGCTGGACCAAGCCGCCTTCCTGCCCGAGGAGTTCCGGCTCGGCGACCGCGCGCTCTACCTCTACGCCCCCGAGGGTCTGGGCAGGTCCAAGCTCGGCGAGGCGCTCTCCCGGCCCGCCCTCTTCAAGGGGATCGTGGCCACCTCGCGCAACTGGAACACCGTGGTCAAGCTCGTGGAGATGACCAGGGACTAGGGGGCGGCGACGAGCGCGTCCAGGAGGGCGAGCTCGGAAGCGTCCAGCCGGAGCGCGGCGGCGTCCAGGTTCTCCTCCAGATGCGCGAGCGAGCCGGTGCCGGGCGTGGGCAGCAGCACGGGGGAGTGGTGCAGCAGCCAGGCCAGCGCGATCTGTCCCCGGCTCGCGCCGAGCCGCCCCGCAACCGCGTCCAGCGCGGTCGCCGCCTCACCCGTCAGCGCCCCGTTGGCCAGCGGGAACCACGGCAGGAACGCCAGATCGTGCGCCTCGCAGACCTTCAGCACCGCCGCCGACTCGCGGTCGAGCAGGTTGAAGCGGTTCTGCACCGAGACGATCGAGGACGTCAGCGTCAGCGCCCGCGTCAGCTGCTCCGCGGACACCGAGTCCAGGCCGACGTGCCGGATCTTCCCCTCCGCGCGCAGCTCGTCGAGCGCGCCGAGCTGCTCCGCCATCGGGACCCGGGGGTCCAGCCGATGCAACTGGTAGAGGTCGATCCGGTCCGTCCGCAGCCGCCGCAGGCTCGCCTCGCACATCGAGCGCAGCCGCTCCGGGCGCCCCTCGATGTGCCAGGCACTGTCGCTCGTCCGTACGACCCCGCCCTTGGTCGCGATCACCAGCCCGTCCCGGTAGGGGTGCAGCGCCTCCGCGACCAGCTCCTCGGCGACGCCGGGACCGTAGTTGTCGGCCGTGTCGATCAGCGTGACGCCCCGCTCCACGGCCCACCGCAGGACGGCGACCGCATCCGCCCGCTCACCGCGGGGCCCCCAGTAGCCCGGGCCGGTGAGCTGAGCCGTTCCGTAACCGAGCCGCCGTACGGGAAGATCGCCACCGAGCGAGTACGTGTCCGAGATCATGGATGGACGCTACAAGAGTCACCGGGATCCCCGGGAATTGGCCCAGTTGACGGAGTCGTGATTGGACCGCCACCGTCGGCCGACCGCTGGCTAGGCTCCAGCCATGACCACCGAGACGCAGCCCAGGACCGTCGTCGACTTCTACTTCGACCCCGCCTGCCCCTTCGCCTGGATCAGCTCCCGCTGGATGCTGGAGGTCGAACAGCACCGCGACATCGAGCTGCGCTTCCGGGTGATGAGCCTGTACTTCCACAACGTCGGCAACGAGCTGCCCGACTGGTACCGGGAACTCGTCGACAAGTCGATCGGACCGGTGCGGGTCGCGGCCGCGGCGGCGCAGAAGCACGGCGACGAGGTCCTGCGGCCGCTCTACACCGCGTACGGCACGCGCATCCACCAGGAGAAGCAGCAGGACTTCGACGTCGTGATCGCCGAATCCCTCGCGGAGCTCGGCCTCCCGGCCGAACTCGCCGAGGCCGCGCACGACGACACGTACGACGAGACCGTCCGCCGCAGCCACGACGCCGGCAAGGACCCGGAGGCGGACGGCTACGTCGGCACACCGACCATCCACGTCGACGGCACGGTCTGGTTCGGGCCGGTCCTGCGGGCCATCCCGCGCGGCCGGGAGGCGGCCGACCTCTTCGACAGCTTCCGGGTGCTCGCCGGCCACTCCGACCTCTTCGAACTCAAGCGGACCCGGACCGGCGGTCTCGACTTCAGCTGAAGACGCGCTGTCGCGATTCTTCAAGACCCGGGATCGCCCGCTTCGTAGCCTCGGCGGCATGAACGACATCCACACGCACCTCACCGTCTGCGCCGCCGAGGCCGCCCGCGTCGCCCGTGGCGTCACCGCCGACCAGCTCGCCCAGCCGTCCGTCTGCGCCGACTGGACGGTACGCGAGCTCGTCAACCACCTCGTCCTCTACTCCTCCCACGGCCTGGAGCACCGCGCCCTGCGCAAGCAGCTCCCCGAGGAGATCGTCCAGCGCGACTTCACGGCCGACGCCGACTGGGCGGAGCGGTACGCGGCCCAGCTCGACCGGGCGCTCGCGGCCTGGGAGAAGCCGGACGTCTGGGAGGGCGACGTGGACACCGGCTACGTGACCATGCCGGCGCATGTGATCGCCTCGCTGATCGTCAAGGAACTCACCCTGCACGGCTGGGACCTGGCCCGCTCCACCAGCCAGGACTTCACCGTCCCGGAGGCGACGGGCACGTTCGTACGCGCGGTCGTCGAGGAACACGCGGAGGTCTACCGCCAGTACGAGGGCTTCGCCGACCCGGTCGAGGTACCGGACAACGCCTCCGACTTCGCCCGCGCCCTCGCGACGAGCGGCCGCGACCCCAGGCCCTAGCCGGCGGCCCGCGCCGCGAGGTCCTCCGCCGGCAGCGCGCAGCGCTCCTCGTACCGCTCGATCAGCAGCCGGGCCAGCTCCGAGGAAGGGCCGAGGACGTCCGCCAGGACATCGGCCTCGGCCGCGCCCGCCGCGATGCGGTCCGGCAGCCGGCCGGGGGCGATGACGTACGGCGCCACCGCCACCCGCCGGACGCCGTCGGCGCGCAGCGCGCGGACCGCGTCCTCGGTCCGGGGAAGAGATGCGGAGGCGAACGCAGGCCGCACGGAGCACCAACCGGTGCGCCGCAGCTCCCGCGCCGTTTCTGCGATCGCTGCGATCGCCTCCGGGTCGGTGGAGCCCGCCGAGGCCAGGACGACCCCGGTCGAGTGCTTGTCGCCGGGGGCCAGGCCGGCCTCGTACAGCCGTCGCTCCACCGCCGCGACCAGCAGCGGCGAGGGGCCCAGCACCTCCGCCTGGCGGATCCGCAAGGCGGGAGGGGCCTGTCGCAGTACGGCGGGGATGTCGGCCTTCGCGTGGAAGGCACGGGTCAGCAGCAGCGGCAGCGCCACCACGTCCCGTACCCCCTCGGCCGCGAGCCGGTCGAGCACCCCCGGTACCGACGGCAGGTTGAAGTCCAGGAACGCCGTCTCCACGCGCAGCCCCGGCCGCAGCGCCCGGGCACGGCGCACCAGCGCGTGCACGGTCGCCGCGTGCCGCGGGTCGCGGCTGCCGTGGGCGACGACGAGAAGGACGGGGCGGTTCATGGCGTGCCTCAGCCCTTCGCCAGCAGGCCGCGGCGGCGCAGTACGGCGCGCTCCAGCGGGCTGAAGATCAGCAGGTCGATGGCGACACCGACGAGCAGGATCAGGATGATGGCGAGGAAGATCCCCGGCATGTCGAAGTTGTTGCGGCCGTTCTCCAGCAACTGGCCGAGGCCCAGGCCCAGATCGGGCGAGGAGGCGATGATCTCGGCGGCCATCAGCGAGCGCCAGGAGAACGCCCAGCCCTGCTTCAGACCCGCGAGATAGCCCGGCAGCGCGGCCGGCATCACGATGTGCCACGCGCCCTTGAGCCCGGTGGCCCCGAGCGTGCGCCCGGCCCGCAGGAAGAGCGGCGGGACCTGGTCGACACCGGCCACCAGGCCGTTGGCGATCGACGGCACGGCGCCCAGCAGGATCACCGCGTACATCATCGAGTCGTTGAGGCCGATCCACAGCACCGCCGGGGCGACCCAGGCCACGGACGGCAGCGACTGCAGACCCGCGAGGACCGGTCCGATGGCGGCCCGGACGAACTTCACCCGGGCGACCAGCAGACCCAGCGGCGTGCCGATCGCGAGCGCCATCAGGAAGCCGAGGAGCGCGCGCGACACGCTCGTCCAGAGGACCTCGAGGAGCGTGCCCTCCAGCCACATGGTGGTCACGCTGTCCCACACCGCGGACGGCGCCGGCAGCTTGGACTCGTCGGTGACCTCGGCCACCACCAGGAGCTGCCAGACCAAGAGGACCAGCAGCACGGCCACGACCGGCGGCAGCACCTTCTTGACCAGGACCTCCCGCACCGGCGTGCGGCGGACCTGCACCGCGTCCAGTGCGTCCAGGCCCGCCTCCAGACCGGCCAGGTCGTCGGCCTTGGAGGCCTTGGTGGTCGTCTCAGTGCTGGCCATGACGGCGGATCTCCCCACGCAGTTCTTCGGTGATCTCGACGGACAGCTCCGCCACGGCGGCGTCCTCGATACGGCGCGGCTGCGGGATGTCGATGGTCCACTCCCGGGCGATCCGCCCCGGCCGGGACGACAGCAGCACCACGCGCTCGGCGAGCCGCACCGCCTCGCGCACGTTGTGGGTGACGAACAGCACCGACAGCTTCGTCTCCCGCCAGATCCGGGTCAGCTCGTCGTGCAGCACGTCGCGGGTGATCGCGTCGAGCGCCGCGAACGGCTCGTCCATCAGCAGCAGATCGCTGTCCTGGGCGAGTGCCCGGGCGAGCGCCACGCGCTGGCGCATGCCGCCGGACAGCTCGTGCACCCGCTTGCCGTACGAGCCCGAGAGCCGCACCAGTTCGAGCAGGCGCTCCGCCTCCGGCCGGCGCTCGGCCTTCGGCACCCCGCGCAGCCGCAGGGCCAGTTCGATGTTCTTGCCCGCGGTGAGCCACGGGAACAGCGCGTGCTCCTGGAACATCAGGGACGGCCGGCCGCCGGGGGTCTCGATGGACCCCGCGGACGGCCGGTCGAGCCCGGCGACCAGGTTGAGCAGGGTGGACTTTCCGCACCCGGAGGCACCCAGGAGGGTGACGAACTCGCCCGGGGCGACATCGAGCGAGATGTCGTCGAGGACGAGCTGCCCGCCGTTGGGTCCGCCGAAGGACTTCGAGACGTGCTCGATACGGGCGGCGTGCGTCACCGCCGTACGGTCCTCGGCCTTGGCGAGCGTCGCGGTCGTGGCCATGGTCGTCACCTCCTGGGTCTGAGCGGTGGACTTGTTACTTGACGCCGAGACCGGCGTCGGCGACCTCGGGCTGCCCCGCGGCCTTCAGGACCTTGTTGAGCGACTTCAGGTCGTAGATGCCGCTCAGGTCGGGCTGCTTGAGGAGACCGGCCTTCACCGCGTGGTCCGCCTGGGCCTGGAGCGTGGCGGCCAGCGGGTCGTTGGTGAACTGGATCGACGGCCAGGCACCGTCGATGACCTTCGCGCCCAGCGGCTTGCCGGTGAGCTCCTTCAGCTTGGTGTTCGCCGACTCCTTGGCCTTGGCCTGGTTGGCGTTGATCCACTCGTTGGTCTTCACCGAGCCGCGCAGCACCGCCTCGACGACGTCCGGGTGCTCGGTGAGGAACTTCTGCGACACGATGATGTTCGTGATCACGAACTTCTTGTCGGGCCACAGCGTGGACTCGTCGAGCAGCACCTTCGCGCCCTCGCTGACCAGCTTGGACGCGGTCGGCTCCGGCACCCAGGCACCGTCGATCGAGCCCGACTTGTAGGCGTCCGGGGTCACCTTGTTGTCCGTACGGAGCACGGAGACGTCGCCCTTGCCGCTCTGGGCGTCGACCTTCCAGCCCTGCTCCGAGATCCAGTTGAGGAAGGCCACGTCCTGGGTGTTGCCGAGCTGCGGGGTCGCGATCCGCTTGCCCTTGATGTCGCCCAGGGTCTTGATCTTGGCCGGGTTCACGACCAGCTTCACCCCACCGGAGGCCGAACCGCCGATGATGCGCAGGTTCTTGCCCTTGGACTTGGTGTAGCCGTTGATCGCGGGGGAGGGGCCGATGAAGCCGATGTCGATCGAGTCGGCGTTGAGCGCCTCGATCTCGGAGGGGCCGGCGTTGAAGGTCGACACCTTCAGCTGCGTGCCGCCCAACTCCTTCTGGATGATGCCCTCTTGGTCGCCCACCAGGGCGGTGGCGTGCGTCAGGTTCGGGAAGTACCCGAGCCGGACCGTGTCGGCCGAGAGCTTCTTGCCCTCGGCGGCCACCTTCTTCTCGTCGTTCTTGGCCTCGGAGCCGTAGCCGCAGGAGGCGAGCGCGCCGATCAGCAGCGGCAGAGCCGCGGCGGCGGCGAGTGAGCGGCGCAGGGTGGTACGGGAGGCAGGCACGGAGGTGTTCCCCTCAGGGTTTTCGAAGTCTTCTTCGTCTGTGTCGTTCGGAGTGGAGCGGGTGGAGCGGAATCGCGCCGCGTACGCGGCGCAGCGGCGTCAGCACGCACATCGCGCGACACCTCCGCGGCCCGCGCCGAGGGCGCCGGAACCCACCCGGCCGCCCTCCTTGGCGAAGGTGCTGTAGACGTCGATGCTCATCTCAGAAGTCCCACCCTTCGTCTTCCGTGGTGTCCGCGACGGCCGCGGCCTTGGCACCGGCGAAGGCCTCGCCCGCCATGCCGGCCGCGAGCGTGGTGCCGTCCGCGGGGTCGATCAGCAGGAACGAGCCGGTACGGCGGGAGTCCGCGTACGCGTCGAGCGCGAGCGGCTCGGCGGTACGGACCTTGACCCGGCCGATGTCGTTGGCGACCAGCTGACCCGGCTCGGGGTGCTGGGAGAGGTCGTCCAGGGTCAGCCGGGACGGGATCTCCTTGACGATCGCCTTGACCGTGCGGGTGGTGTGCTTGAGCAGCACCCGCTGGCCGACGGTCAGCGGCTGGTCCGCCACGTGGCAGACGGTCGCCTCGACGTCCTGGCTGGTGGCCGGGGCGTCACCGCTCGGGGCGAGCAGGTCGCCGCGCGAGATGTCGATGTCGTCGGCCAGCCGGATCGTCACCGACTGCGGGGCCCAGGCGATGTCGACCGACTCGCCCAGCGCGTCGATCGCCGTGATCGTGGAGGTCCGGCCCGAGGGCAGGACGGTGATCTGCTCGCCGACCCGGAAGGCACCGGCGGCGATCTGACCGGCGTAGCCCCGGTAGTCGGGGTGCTCGGCGGTCTGCGGGCGGATCACGTACTGCACCGGGAAGCGTGCGTGGCAGGCCGTCAGGTCATGGCTGACCGGGACCGTCTCCAGGTGCTCGAGCACGGTCGGGCCGCCGTACCAGTCCATGTTGGCGGAGGGCTCCACCACGTTGTCGCCGGCCAGCGCCGAGATCGGGATCGCGGTGATCTCCGGGACGCCGAGTTCGGACGCGTACCCCGTGAACTCCTCGGCGATCGCGGCGAAGACGGGCTCGGCGTAGTCGACGAGGTCCATCTTGTTCACGGCCAGGACCACGTGCGGCACGCGCAGCAGCGCGGCGACGGCCGCGTGGCGGCGGGTCTGCTCGACGACGCCGTTGCGCGCGTCGACCAGGACCACGGCCAGCTCGGCGGTGGAGGCGCCGGTGACCATGTTCCGGGTGTACTGCACGTGCCCGGGGGTGTCGGCGAGGATGAACCGGCGGCGCGCGGTGGCGAAGTAGCGGTAGGCCACGTCGATGGTGATGCCCTGCTCGCGCTCGGCCCGCAGACCGTCGGTGAGGAGAGCCAGGTCGGGCGCCTCCTGACCGCGCTTGAGGGACGCGGCCTCGACGGCCTCCAGCTGGTCGGTGAGGACCGACTTGGAGTCGTGCAGGAGCCGGCCGACCAGGGTGGACTTGCCGTCGTCGACGGAGCCGGCGGTGGCGAAGCGCAGCAGGGTGGTGGCCGCCACGTCGGCGAACTGCTCGGTGGTGCTCGTCATGGCTAGAAGTACCCTTCGCGCTTGCGGTCTTCCATCGCGGCCTCGGACATCTTGTCGTCGGCGCGGGTCGCGCCCCGCTCGGTGAGACGGGAGGCGGCGATCTCGGCGATCACGGCGTCCAGCGTGGTGGCGTCGGAGTCGACGGCGCCCGTGCAGGACATGTCACCGACGGTGCGGTAGCGGATCAGCCGCGTCTCGACCGACTCGGACTCCTTCGGGCCGCCCCACTCGCCGGCCGTCAGCCACATGCCGTTGCGGGCGAACACCTCACGCTCGTG
>NZ_JBHWJZ010000056.1:0-34679 GCF_042731085.1 Streptomyces sp. NPDC059875 | reverse complement strand
CCCGGAAACACTTCCGGGTGGGGGCGCCGCAGGTGAGGCTTGTTACGTTGCCAAGCCGAGGTCGCCCTTACAGGCCGAGCTCGACCTCGAACTCGCCGGCCTCGAGGATCGCCTTGACGGCCGTCAGGTAACGGGCCGCGTCGGCGCCGTCCACCAGACGGTGGTCGTAGGAGAGGGCGACGTACGTCATGTCGCGGATCGCGATCGTCTCACCCAGGTCCGGGTGGTTCACGACGACCGGACGGCGCACCGTGGCACCGATGCCCAGGATGGCGACCTGGTTCGGGGGCACGATGATCGTGTCGAAGAGCGCACCGCGCGAGCCGGTGTTGGAGATCGTGAAGGTCGCACCGGCGAGGTCGTCCGGCGTGATCTTGCTGGCGCGCACGGCGCCCGCGAGCTCCGCGGTCTTCTTCGCGATACCGGCGATGTTCAGGTCGCCCGCACCCTTGATGACCGGGGTCATCAGACCCTTCTCGGAGTCCACGGCGATGCCGATGTTCTCCGAGTCGAAGTACGTGATGGTGCCCTCGTCCTCGTTGATCCGGGCGTTGATGACCGGGTGGGCCTTCAGCGCCTGGGCCGCCGCCTTCACGAAGAACGGCATCGGGGACAGCTTGACGCCCTCACGGGCGGCGAAGGAGTTCTTCGCCTGGTTGCGCAGCTTCATCAGCTTGGTGATGTCGACCTCGACGACCGAGGTCAGCTGGGCCTGGCCGTGCAGCGCCTTCATCATGTTGTCGCCGATGACCTTGCGCATGCGGGTCATCTTGACGGTCTGACCGCGCAGCGGGGAGACCTCGAGGGCCGGGGCCTTCGCGGCGGCCGCGGGAGCGGCGGCAGCGGGGGCCGGGGCGGCCTTCTTGGCCTCGGCGGCCGCGAGGACGTCCTGCTTGCGGATACGGCCGCCGACGCCGGTGCCCTTGACGGACGCCAGGGCGATGCCGTGCTCGGAGGCGAGCTTGCGGACCAGCGGGGTCACGTACGCGCCCTCGTCCTCCGGAGCGGTCGGGGAGACGGCCGGAGCGGCGGGCGCGACCGGAGCCGGAGCGGCAACGGGAGCCGGGGCCGGGGCGGCGGGCGCGACCGGAGCCGGAGCGGCAACGGGAGCCGGGGCCGGGGCGGCGGGCGCGACCGGAGCCGGAGCGGCGACCGGGGCGGCCGGAGCAGCGGCCGGAGCCGGAGCGGCCTGGGCCGGGGCGGCACCCGCGGCACCGATGACGGCCAGCTTGGCGCCGACCTCGGCGGTCTCGTCCTCGGCGACGACGATCTCCAGGAGGACACCCGAAGCCGGGGCCGGGATCTCGGTGTCGACCTTGTCCGTGGAGACCTCGAGCAGCGGCTCGTCGGCCTCGACGGTCTCGCCGACCGACTTCAGCCAGCGGGTGACGGTGCCCTCGGTGACGGACTCGCCGAGCGCCGGCAGGACGACGTCCGTACCGGTGGCGCCACCGGCGGGGGCGGCAGCCGGAGCCTCGGCCACGGGGGCCGGGGCGGCGGGGGCCTCGGCGACCGGCGCCGGAGCGGCCGGAGCGGCGGGGGCCTCGGCAGCGGCGGCTGCCGGAGCCGGGGCGGCAGCCGGAGCGCCGGTGCCGTCGTCGATGATCGCCAGCTCGGCGCCGACCTCGACGGTCTCGTCCTCGGCGACCTTGATGGAGGCCAGGACGCCCGAGGCGGGGGCGGGGATCTCGGTGTCGACCTTGTCGGTCGAGACCTCGAGCAGCGGCTCGTCGGCCTCGACACGCTCACCCTCGGCCTTGAGCCAGCGGGTGACGGTGCCCTCGGTGACGCTCTCGCCGAGCGCCGGCAGGGTTACGGAAACCGACATGGTTTCAGTTGCTCCTAACGAATTGCGGAAAGTGGTCGTCGCGCCCGTGGATGACGTGAGCGTCAGTCGTGGGAGTGCAGAGGCTTGCCGGCCAGCGCCAGGTGCGCCTCGCCGAGCGCCTCGTTCTGCGTCGGGTGGGCGTGGATGAGCTGCGCGACCTCGGCCGGCAGCGCCTCCCAGTTGTAGATCAGCTGCGCTTCGCCGACCTGCTCGCCCATGCGGTCACCGACCATGTGGACGCCGACCACGGCACCGTCCTTGACCTGGACGAGCTTGATCTCGCCCGCGGTCTTGAGGATCTTGCTCTTGCCGTTGCCCGCGAGGTTGTACTTCAGGGCGACGACCTTGTCCGCGCCGTAGATCTCCTTGGCCTTGGCCTCGGTGATGCCGACGGAGGCGACCTCGGGGTGGCAGTACGTCACCCGCGGCACGCCGTCGTAGTCGATCGGAACGGTCTTCAGTCCGGCCAGTCGCTCCGCCACCAGGATGCCCTCGGCGAAGCCGACGTGCGCGAGCTGGAGGGTCGGGACGAGGTCGCCGACCGCGGAGATCGTGGGCACGTTGGTGCGCATGTACTCGTCGACGAGCACGTAGCCGCGGTCCATCGCGACGCCCTGCTCCTCGTAGCCGAGACCGGCCGAGACCGGGCCGCGGCCGATGGCGACGAGCAGGACCTCCGCCTCGAAGGTCTTGCCGTCGGCCAGGGTGACCTTGACACCGTTCTCGGTGTACTCGGCGGACTGGAAGAAGGTGCCGAGGTTGAACTTGATGCCGCGCTTGCGGAAGGCGCGCTCAAGAAGCTTGGAGCTGTTCTCGTCCTCGACCGGGACCAGGTGCTTCAGGCCCTCGATCACCGTGACGTCCGTACCGAAGGACTTCCACGCGGAGGCGAACTCGACGCCGATGACACCGCCGCCGAGGATGATCGCGGACTCCGGGACCCGGTCCAGGGTCAGCGCGTGGTCCGAGGAGATGATGCGGTTGCCGTCGATCTCCAGGCCCGGCAGCGACTTCGGTACCGAGCCGGTGGCGAGGAGGACGTGACGACCCTCGACGCGGCGGCCGTCCACGTCGACGGAGGTCGGGGAGGAGAGGCGGCCGTGGCCCTCGATGTATGTCACCTTGCGGGAGGCGACCAGACCCTGCAGACCCTTGTAGAGGCCCGAGATCACATCGTCCTTGTACTTGTGGACGGCCTTGATGTCGATGCCCTCGAAGGAGGCCTTGACACCGAACTGCTCCGCCTCGCGGGTCTGGTCGGCGACCTCGCCGGCGTGGAGCAGGGCCTTCGTCGGGATGCAGCCGTTGTGCAGGCAGGTGCCGCCGAGCTTGTTCTTCTCGATCAGTGCGACGTCCAGGCCCAGCTGCGCTCCGCGCAGCGCCGCGGCGTAACCGCCGCTACCGCCGCCGAGGATCACTAGGTCGAAAACGGTGCTGGCGTCGTTCGCCACGTCACGTCCTCCATGCATGTGCGCCGGTCGCCGGTCTCCTGACCGGGCGGCGGCTGGTGTTCGGCCGCTTTTTCGTCGGCCCTGTGGTGGGGGCCCTGTCCTGCCGAGAACCCATCTTCGCACTTGTTGCCGGAAGGCGGGACGCGGGGCCGGTGTGTGAGACCGGGCGATCGTCCGTACGGACGGGTAACGAGGGCGTACGAACCTTCGGCTCGTTCGCCGGAGAGCGCAACGGGGGCAACGGGTACGGCCCCGGAGCCGAGGCCCGGGGCCGTACCCGTCACGAACCGGTCAGAGCTCGCCGTCCGCCGTGCGCTCGGCCAGCTTCACCAGCGTGCGGACCGCGGATCCCGTGCCGCCCTTCGGGGTGTAGCCGTACGGGGCGCCCTCGTGGAAGGCCGGGCCCGCGATGTCGAGGTGAGCCCAGGTGATGCCCTCGCCCACGAACTCCTGCAGGAACAGACCGGCGACCAGGCCGCCGCCCATCCGCTCGCCCATGTTGGCGATGTCCGCGGTCGGCGAGTCCATGCCCTTGCGCAGGTCCGCCGGGAGCGGCATCGGCCAGGACTGCTCGCCGACCTGCTCGGCGATCTCGTGGATCGCGGTGCGGTACTCGTCGTCGTTGGCCATGATGCCGAAGGTCCGGTTGCCCAGGGCGAGCACCATCGCGCCGGTCAGCGTCGCCACGTCGACGATCGCGTCCGGGTTCTCCTCCGAGGCCTTGGTCAGCGCGTCGGCGAGGACGAGCCGGCCCTCGGCGTCGGTGTTGAGGACCTCGACGGTCTTGCCGCTGTACATGCGCAGCACGTCGCCGGGGCGGGTGGCCGAGCCCGACGGCATGTTCTCGGCCAGCGCCAGCCAGCCGGTGACGTTGACGGCCAGGCCGATCCGGGCGGCGGCGACGACGGCGGCGAACACGGCGGCCGCGCCGCTCATGTCGCACTTCATCGTCTCGTTGTGACCGGCCGGCTTCAGGGAGATGCCGCCCGAGTCGTAGGTGATGCCCTTGCCGACCAGGGCGAGGGTCTTCTCCGCCTCCGGGTGGGTGTAGGCGATCCTGACCAGGCGCGGGCCGCGGACCGCGCCCTTGCCGACGCCGAGGATGCCGCCGAAGCCGCCCTTCTCGAGCGCCTTCTCGTCGAGCACCTGCACCTTGAGGCCGTGCTCCTTGCCCGCGGCCGTGACGATGGCGGCGAACGTCTCGGGGTAGAGGTCGTTCGGCGGCATGTTGATCAGGTCGCGGGCGCGGTTGATCTCCTCGGTGAGCGCCTGCGCGCGCTCCGCGGCGGCCTTGAAGGCCTTGTCGCGCGGCTTGGCGCCGAGGAGGGCGACCTCGGCCAGCGGCTTCTTCGCGTCCTTGCCGTTCTTGCTCCCCTGGTACGCGGTGTAGGCGTACGCGCCGAGCAGCGCACCCTCCGCGATCGCCTCGGCGTCCTCGGCGGCGGTGATCGGCAGCGCGAACGCGGCCTTCTTGGCGCCATTGAGGGTGCGGGCAGCGGTACCGGCGGCGCGGCGCAGGGCCTCGGCGCCGTACGCCCGGCCGTCCTCGGGGGCGGAACCCAGGCCGACGGCGAGCACGACGGGGGCCTTCAGACCGGCGGGGGCGGGCAGCTTGGTCGCCTCACCCTCGGCACCCGCGGCGCCCAGGGTCTCCAGGACGGCGGCGAGCTTGCCGTCGAACGCCTTGTCCACGGCTTCGGCGCCCGGGGCGACGACCAGGCCCTTGCCGGACTTCGCGACGCCGACGACGAGGGCGTCGGCGCGCAGCGTCGCCACGCCGGCGGTGCTGAGAGTGAGAGCAGTCACGGTGGTGAAATCTCGCTTCCATTGAGTTCTGTGGCGGTCGAGGGATGGGCCGACCGTGCCCGCCGCATCGTATTTCGGCCCGAAGAGCGCCGAGAACGAGCCTACGCTCGCTCTACGTGTTCGCTCACGGCGACGGTGATTCACTCATCCGAGGTGTCTCTTTCACGTTTACCTCGCGGGCCCGGCGCGCTCGGTCACACTCGCCTCATTCGCGCAAGGGTGGCACTCGCTCCTTTGCATCATCCGCATCATCTCCACAGGTCCTCCCTGTCCGGGGGCCTGTCGAGGGGGGACACCACCCGATGGACTCTGCCGGATCCCGTATGCCCAGAACAGCCAGGACGGCCTCCCTGCTCGCCGCCGCCCTGCTCGCCACCGTCGTCCCGTCCGCGGGGGCGAGCGCGGCCGAAACGGTCCCGCGGATCGACCTCACCGTCCTGGTCGTCGACGACGGCGGCAGCGCCGTCGAGGCGATCACCTCGGAGCTGCGCTCCACCGGCGTCCCGTACCGCCGGGTCGATCTGGCCGATTCCGGCCGTCCGGTCATCGACGCCGCCTTCCTCAGCGACACGGTCGCCGGGCGCCCCCGGGCCAAGTACCAGGGCGTCGTCCTGCCCCACGAGGCCGCCTTCGGCCCCGACTCCGCCGAGCAGGCGGCCCTGGCCGCGTACGAGAAGAGCTTCGGCATCCCGCAGGTCGACGCGTACACCTGGGCCCACCCCGGCGTCGGCCTCGACTACACCAGCGAAGGGGGCCTCTCCGGACCCCTCGACGGGGCCGCCGCCACCGTCACCGCGGCCGGCAAGGCGGGCCCCTTCCGCCATCTCGACGGGCCGCTGACCTTCGAGGACAACGACCCGTCGATCTCCGAGAGCTACGGCTACGCCGGCCGCCCGCGCGAGGGCTTCACCAGCTACCTCGACATCCCCGTCGACGGCGGCGGCCGGGCCAGCCTCATCGGCGAGTACGCCCACGAAGGGCGCCGCGAACTCGTCGTCACCTTCGCCTACAACCAGTACCAGCGGCAGTTCCGGGCGCTCGCCCGCGGCATCGTCGAATGGCTCACCCAGGGCGTCCACCTCGGCCAGAGCCGCAGCTACTTCTCCGTCCACGTCGACGACGTCTTCGCCCCCGACGCCCGCTGGAACACCGAACGGAACTGCACCCCCGGCGACTTCGACTGCCCCGGCGGAGACGGGGAGGCCGGCGAGAACCCGATCCGGATGACCGCAGCCGACGCCACGTACGCCGCCGCCTGGCAGAAGTCGGCCGGCTTCACCCTTGACATGGTCTACAACGGCGGCCAGGGCGAGCAGTGGAAGACCGAGCACGGGGGCACCGACCCGCTCGCCGCCCGGCTGATCGCCGACCGCGCCCAGTACCGCTGGGTCAACCACACCTACACCCACCCCTTCCTCGGCTGCGTCCAGGACACCTCCACCGTCCCCTGGCAGTGCGCGAAGAGCGCCACAGGAACGACCCTGTGGATGAGCCGCAGCGAGATCTCCGGGCAGATCCGGAACAACCACAACTGGGCCGTCGGCAAGGGCCTCTCCGTCGACCGGTCCGAGCTCGTCACCGGCGAGCACTCCGGTCTGAAGACCCTCCCGCAGCAGGCCGCCGACAACCCGAACCTGGCCGGCGCGCTCTCCGACAACGGAGTGAAGTGGGTCGCCAGCGACAACTCCCGCGAGCCGCGCCAGCGCACCGTCGGTACCGGTACGAGCGCCGCGAAGACCGTCCCGCGCCATCCCATGAACGTGTACTACAACGTGGGAACGGCCGCCGAGATGGCCGACGAGTACAACTGGATCTACACCTCGCGCGCCGACGGCGGCAGCGGGATCTGCGAGTCCAACGCGGCCTCCACCTGCCTGCCCGCCCCGCTCGACACCGCCACCGGGTACGCCTCCCACATCGCCCCGCAGGAGGCCCGTACCGCCCTCTCCCACATCGTGGCCAACGACCCGCGCCCGCACTACGTCCACCAGTCCAACCTCGCCGAGGAGCGGATCCTCTACCCCGTCCTCGACCGGGTCCTGGCCGACTACCGGGCCCTCTTCGCCGACAACACCCCGCTGGTGAACCCCCGTCAGCGCGACGTCGGCACCGAACTGAACCGCCGGGCCGCCTGGGACCAGGCGCTCGCGGCCGGCCAGGTCACCGCGTACCGCGTCGGTACGACCGTCACCGTCAAGGCGCCCGCGGGTGTGACCGCGCCGGTCACCGTCCCCGAGGGCACCCGCAAGCAACTCCTGCTCGGCACCGCCGCGTTCGGCACGCCCTACGCCGGAGCGCGCTCGGCCTGGACGGCACCGGAGGCACTGCAGTCCGCGATCACGCTCAAGCTCCCGACCGTCTGAGGACCACCCGATGAGAACCACCGACCACTGACCCGTACGTTCTGGGGGAAACGCGCATGCCGAGCAGTGGCCGTCACGTCACCATGCTCACCGAAGGCACCTATCCGCATGTCCACGGGGGAGTCAGCACCTGGTGCGACCAGCTCGTCCGGGGCATGCCCGAGGTCGACTTCCAGATCCTCGCCCTCACCGGCAGCGGCCGCGAACCGGTGACCTGGGAGCTGCCCTCGAACGTCTACCGGCACACCGCCTTCCCGCTCTGGGGCACCACCCCGGGGCGGGGCAGGCCCCTGCGGGGGCGGGCGCGCCGCCGTTTCGTCGACGCCTCCGAGCGCTTCCTGCTCTCCATGCTCGACCCCACCGCCGGCTGCGACTTCGGCGAGGGCCTCTACGCCCTGGCCGAACTCGCCCGGCGCGGCGGGCTCACCGCCGTGCTGCGTTCCGAGCGCGTGCTGCGCTCGCTGATGTGGATCTGGACGATGCCGCACCTGCCGACGGCGGCGGCCCGGCCCACCGTCCACGACGCGCTCACCGCCATCGACCTGCTGGAGCACGCGCTGCGGCCGCTCGCCGCCCGGATACCCGGCAGCAGCGTCGCGCACGCCGTCTCCAGCGGGCTCGCGACGCTGCCGGCGCTCGCCGCCCAGCACTTCGAAGGGGTGCCCTTCCTGCTCACCGAACACGGCATCTATCTGCGGGAGCGCTACCTCGGCTACCGCACCGAGGCCCAGCGCTGGCCCGTCAAGGCGCTGATGCTCGGCTTCTACCGCGAGCTCAACACCCTCGGCTACCGCAAGGCCGACCTGATCACCCCGTGCAACCAGTACAACCGGCGCTGGGAGGAGCGCGGTGGCGCACCCGCCGCGCGTATCCGGACCGTCTACAACGGCGTCGACCCGCACGCCTTCCCCTACGCCGGACCCGAGCCGGAGGTCCCCACCCTCAGCTGGTGCGGCCGGATCGACCCCATCAAGGACCTGGAGACGCTGATCCGGGCGTACGCGATCTCCCGCGCCGAACTGCCCGAGCTGAGGCTGCGGTTGTTCGGCCCCGTACCGGCCGGGAACGAGGACTACCGGACGCGCCTGGAGAAGCTGGCGGCCGAACTGGGCGTCACCGACGGCCTGACCTTCGAGGGCCGGGTCTCCGATGTGGCCGGCGCCTATGCGGCGGGGAGCGTGGTGGTGCTGTCCTCGATCAGCGAGGGCTTCCCCTTCTCCCTGATCGAAGCCATGTCGTGCGGCCGGGCCACGGTCTCCACGGACGTCGGCGGGGTACGGGAGGCCGTCGGCGACACGGGACTCGTCGTCCCGCCGCGCGAGCCCGCCGTGCTGGCCGCGGCCGTCACGGAGCTGCTGCGCGACGGGGAGCGGCGGGCCGAACTGGGCCGCAGGGCCCGGCAGCGGGTCGTCGACCGGTTCACCCTGCACCGCTCGGTGGACGGCTTCCGGCAGATCTACCGCGAACTCGCCGGGCAGCCGGTGAGCACGGCCGCCCCCGACGACTCGACCGACTGGACGGTCCGCCTCACCGACCCCTGGCGCCAGGAACTCGTCGGCGGAGGCTCCCTCTCATGAGCGGCTCGCTCTGGCTGAAGAACGGCACGATGCGAGACACCCTGCCGGTGATCCCGCGCCCGCGCGGGGGCGCGGCGCCCGGCGGCCGGCGCGAGTCGTGCGCCGCGCACGACGGCCACGGCCCGACGCCCGCCGTGCCGGACGCTCCACGCACCGCCGGCTCGCACGGCACGTCGCTGTGCGCCGTGCGCGGCGGGCGAGCCTCGCTGTCGCCCGGACCCGACATGCCCAACGCACCCAGCGCCACAGACGGCCCGCACGGGCCTGACAGGGTGACCTATGCGGGAGCGTGCACTATCTGTGCCCCGGCCCCCGGCCCGCAGGGGCCGCTGGTCGACGGCCCGCACGGGCCTGGCGGCGCCACGGCCGCCGCGGGCGCGTGCACCACCTGCGCCCCGGACTCGGCCCCCGGCCGGCAGGGGCCGCTGGTCGACGGCCCGCACGGGCCTGACGGCGCCACGGCCGCCGCGGGCGCCTGCACCACGTGCGCCCCGGACTCGGCCCCCGGCCCGCAGGGGCCGCTGGTCGACGGTCCGCACGGGCCGGCGGGCGCCGCGGGCGCCTGCACTACCTGCGCCCCGGACTCGGCCCCCGGCCCGCACGGGCCTGACGGCGCCGCGGCCGCCTGCACCACGTGCGCTCCAGACTCGGCCCCCGCGGCGGGCGGCTCGGACGAGACGCCTTGCGGCCATCCGGCCCCGCAGGGGCCCTACGCCGAGGATCCCCTCGACGAACTCGCCGACCGGCTGGACGCGTTGGCCGCCGACGCCGTGCATCCCGACGAGATAGCCGCGATCCTGGAGTCCGACGGCATGACCGACGACCACATCCGGCTCACCTACGGGCGCGCCGACTCCTTCGCGCTCGCCGAGGACCTCTACGCGCGCGTGGAGCGGCGTCACCCCGAGCCGGAGGCGCCGTCCACCGGGCCCTGGCACAGCGGGCTCGCCGGTTGTCTGCTGCGCGGACTCGTCTTCGCCCTGCCCGGCCTCGCGTACGTCCTCGGGGCGCCGCTCCTGGCCGGGCAGAGCACGGGCCCGCTGCTCGCGGGGGCCGTGGCCGGGTGGGTGTGGAACCAGGCCCTGTCCCATCGCGCCTACTCCTGGCTCGGCCTCGGCGACCGCGGGGCCGCCGCCCGCACCCTGCTCGTCGGCGCCCCGGCGGGCGCCCTCGTCGGCTCGGCCGTCGCCCTCGCGGCCGCCGGTCCCGGCGAGTGGCGGGTCGTCGCGTTCGCCGCCGGGCAGTCCGTCTACCTCGGTGCCGCGACCGTCCTGCTCGTCCTCGGCCGCGAACGCGCCCTGCTCTGCGCCCTGCTGCCGCTCGCCGCCGCCGTGCCCGCGTTCTGGTACGACCTCCCTGACGCCTTCCGCGCCGGGCTGCCCGCCCTCTCCCTGACGGCCACGGTCGCCTTCGCGGCGATCGTGCTGCGCCCCGGCCCCCGGGCCGGTCTCCCGGATCAACCCCGGTCCGGACCTCCGCTGACCGCCTCCCTCCCGTACGGCCTCTTCGGCCTCGGCACCGGCCTGCTCGTGCTGTACGCGGGCGCCGGCGACGCCCTCGTGACCGGCGCCGCGCCCGTGGTCGCACTCACCCTGTCCATGGGGCCCGCCGAGTGGCTGCTGCACCGCTTCCGCAGCGAGAGCCTCGCCGGGCTGCGCACCCTCACCACCGCCCGCGCGTTCCGGCGGGCGGCCGCGGGGACGCTGGCCCACTGCCTCGGCGCGTATCTGGCCGTGCTGCTCGCCCTCGCCTCCGTCGCCACGCTGCTGTGGCCCGGAGCGCCGCCGCTCGGCGGGCTCCGGCTCCTCGGGCTGCTGCTCGTCGGGATCGTGCTCTGGCTCGGCCTGCTCCTCCAGGCCTTCGGCGCGGTCCGGAGCGCTGCCGCGGTGTGCACGCTCGCCGCCGCGGCCCAGACGTTCACCCCGTCGGCGGGCCCGGCGGTGGCGGGCGCCGCGGCGGCCGTCCTGGCCGTCCTGGCCTGCGCCCTGCTCGTACGGCCGACCGCCCACCGTGTCTGAGGAAGGACCCGTGACCTCTTCGCTCCTCCTGCCCTTCTACGAGCACCCGGCCGACCGGCCCGAAGCCTGGGACGCCGTGATCGGGGCGGCGCCCTCGCTGTACGGCGTCGTCCTCAACCCCGCGAGCGGTGCGGGCGAGAACCCCGATCCCGCCTTCGCCGCCGTGGCCGAACGGCTCCGCGCCGCCGGTGCGCGCGTGCTCGGCTACGTCGACACCGCGTACGGCCGCCGGCCGCACGGCGAGGTCGTCGCCGAACTGCTCCGGCACCGCGACTGGTACGGGGCGGACGGGGCCTTCCTCGACCAGGTGCCGACCGTGCCCGAGGCGCTCGACCACTACCGCAGGATCGGCGTCGCGGCCCGCGCCGCCGGGGCCCGGACGCTGGTCCTCAACCACGGCGCCCACCCCGACCCCGGCTACGCCGTGCTGGCCGATCTGCTGGTCACCTTCGAGGGCCCCTGGGACTCCTACCGCGCCCTCGACCTCCCGGTCGCCGACCACTACTGCCATCTGGTCTATGCGGCCCCCCGCGACGCCCGGCCGACCACCCGCGTCCACTGCACGGTCCCGGGCGCGGGCGCCCACCCCTGGGGCACGCTCCCGTACGCCCTGGAGCCGGCCCCGCGCGTGCCCAGCGCTCAGTCGCCGGTGACGGAGTAACAGGTGACCCGGCCCTCGCCGTTGTCCGTCCACTCCCGCTCGGTCGACCAGGTGTACCAGGCCCGGTCGCGGGTTCCGGATGTCGCGCACGCCCGATCCGCCTGGTCCTCGGCCGACTCCGCCCCGGGGTAGTCACCGGTGAGCGTGTGCTGTTCCAGGATGCGGCCGTCGTAGGAGCCGGTGCAGGGGACGCGCGCCACCATCCTGTAGTGGCGCAGACCGGTGTTGAAGTCCATGCAGTCGCCTGGCTTCGCGTCGTACGTGGCGATCACCACCTCGGCGGCGTCCAGGGTGCGCTCGGCGGGGGAGGCCGCGGCGGTCGGCTTCGAGGCGCCGAATCCGCCGAGGGTGAGGTCGGCGTGGAGTCCGGTGACACCCGCCAGGGCGCTGTCCTTCTCCTTGCTGAGCAGGGCGGACAGATCGGCCTGCGCGCGGGTGACCCTGCCCTCGGCATCGACGTCGACGGTCACCGGGATCGGGGCGCTCTTCGCGGTGTCGTACAGCGGGGTGGGGGCGAACTCCTGCCGTATGTCGTACGGGAAGAGATCGAAGGCTGCCGTCAGCGGGAACGTGGCCCGGTACGAACGGCCTGCCGTGCCCGACTGAGACGTCGCCACCGCGCTGCCCAGGGCCTCCAGGAGCGTGCCGCCGACAGCGGCCTCGGAGCCACGCAGGTGGCTGATCGAGTCGACGCCCCAGAGGGGTTTGATGTCGGAGCCCGAGTACCGCAGCCGGTAACCGGCGGAGCCGGCGCGGTAGTGGATGGCCTCGGTGTCCACCGTGTACCTGCTGGTGGCGTCGCCGGTGTCCCGCCCCGGAAGGGCTCCGAGGATCGTCTCCCGGGCGTCCTCGGGGAACTGCCGGGGAACGCGCCACGTGCTCGCGGCCTCGCCCCGGCTGTCGGCGAAGTCCAGGCGTCCCGTCAGGGTCTGGACGGCCTTGCCGTCCGGCGAGGTGAAGGTGACCTTCTGGCGGAACTCGGCGCTGCCGGCCTGCTGGGTGTGCCGCAGCGCGAGGAAGACCTGTCGGTCGAGAGGTTCGGAGAAGACAGGGTGGGCGGCCGCCGCGTCGGTGCCGCCACCGCCGCACGCGGTGAGCGACAGGGAGGCGGCGGCGAGCGCGGCAGCGGTACGGGCAAGGCGTCTGATCACGCCTTCATGACCGGGCGGACCTGCGGAAGGTTGCCCTCCGGTACGTCACGAATCGATCAACCCAGCGTCAGCGCGACGAGCGCCACCGTGCCCGCCGTCTCCTCCACCGCGCCGAACACATCGCCCGTCACCCCGCCGAACCTCCGCACGCATCGCCGCAGCAGCAGCGCCGCCGCGCCGAGGCCCGCGGCCGCCGCGAGGACATTTCGCAGGGCGTCGTACGGGGAGAACAGCGCCCCCGCCGCGGCGCAGGCCACCAGAACGCCCGCCGTGGCCAGGGTCGCGGCGCGGACGGGGACCGTGGCGGCGACCATCGCGCCCAGGCCCTCCGGGCGGGCCGCCGGGACACCCCGGCGGGAGGCGTGGGTGAGGGCGAGGCGGGCGACCGTCGCGGCGAGGGCGGCGGCGACCGTGCCGTACGCCCAACCCTCCTCGTAGAGCCGGTACAGCGCGGCGACCTGGGCGAGCAGGACGAAGAGCAGCACGATGACACCGAAGGGGCCGATGTCCGACTGCTTCATGATCCGCAGCGCGTCCTCCGCCGGCTTGGCGCTGCCGAGCCCGTCCGCCGTGTCCGCGAGCCCGTCCAGGTGGAGGCCCCTGGTCATCAGCGCAGGGACGGCCGCCGTGGCCACCGCCGCGAGCAGCGGGCCGGAGCCGAGCAGTAGCAACACCCCGCCGAGTGCGGCGGAGAGGAGCCCGACGACGAGACCCGCGACCGGGGCCCAGAGCATTCCGGACCGCGCCGCGTCCCGGTCCCAGCGGGTGATGCGGGCGGGAAGCACGGTGAGGGTGCCGAAGGCGAAACGCAGGCCGTCCATCCGGGCAGCGTAAGGCAGCGCCTGACTGTGTAAATTGCGCATATCGCGTATACGGCGCATACCTGAAGCAGGTGGCATGGGTCACTGGTTCTATCGCAACTTCGTCGAGCCCGGGAAGCTCCCGCTGCTCATCGCCACGTTCTCCTTCGTGGTGACCTTCCTGGTCACGCGGATGATCGTGCGGCTGATCCGGGCGGGGAAGGGGCCGTTCGGCAATGTGAAGTCCGCCGGCGGGCTTCACATCCACCATGTCGTGCCGGGCGTCGTCCTCACCGTCGTCGGCGGCTTCGGCGCGGTCGCCAGCGGCCGGGAAGGGGTCACCGCCTGCGTCTTCGCGGCGGTCTTCGGCGCCGGAGTGGGACTTGTCCTCGACGAGTTCGCGCTGATCCTCCACCTCGACGACGTCTACTGGAGCGACCAGGGCCGCAAGAGCGTCGAAGTGGTCGTCCTGACCGCCGCCCTGGTGATGCTGGTCCTCGGCGGCTTCTCGCCGCTCGGTGTCAACGAACTCACCGAGGACCAGCGCCAGAACCGCGCCGCGTTCGCCCTCACCCTGCTGGTGAACTTCCTGTTCGTCCTCGTCACCTTGGTGAAGGGGAAGTTCCGGATGGCCGTCATCGGCACTCTGGTGCCGTTCGTGGCGATCGTCGGAGCGGTACGGCTCGCCCGGCCCGGCTCCTGGTGGTCCCGGCGCGCCTACTCACGCCGCCCCAAGGCCCGGGCCCGCTCCCGGCTGCGCACCTACCGGCACGACCGGCGCTGGGACCGGGTGCGCCGACGGACTCAGGACGTGATCGGCGGCTTCCAGGAGCGCGTGCCGGGCCGCACCCCCGGCTCGGGGTCCGACGGGGGCGGCGGCTGACGGCGCTCCCGCCACGCCACGACGGCCACGAGCACGAGCACCGCGGCGATCGCCGCCAGATGCTCCTTGCCCGCGAGGTTGGTCTTGATCAGCACTTCCACCACCATCGCGGCGACCACCAGGGTCCCGGTCCACCGGGCCCGGTAGCGCCAGCAGACGTAGACGGCGAGGCCGACCACCGCCGCCGAGGGGCCGGTGTCGACGACCTGGGCGTCCGTGGCGGGCAGCCCCAGCGGGTTGTCGGGGCCGAGCGCGATGCCCACGCGCGCGTACAGCGTCCCGGCCAGCGTCGCCAGATACGCGATGGCGAGCGTCCGCCCCTTCCCGAGACAGATCTCGGCGATGCCGAAGACCAGCAGGATCTGCGCGAGCGCGCCCCACACCGGCAGGTCCAGCGCGGGCACGAAGAGCGAGAGCGGGGTCCGCAACAGGGCGAGCCAGAGCGGGTCCTCGGCCCGCACCGAGCCGATGTTCTGGACCGGCTGGTAGCCCCAGTCCTGGTTCTGCACGAGCTGGAACAGCGCCGTGAGACAGACGGCGGCCAACGTCATCGGGATCGCGCGCCACTTCTTCGTGACGAGCGCGGTCCGTACGGCGGTGAACAGCGGCCCCCACTCGCGGCGGGCGAAATCCTTGACCGCGGACCTCACCGCCGGCCCTCCAGGTGCTTGCGGTGGAGCCACTTCGGCAGACCGGGGGCCTCCAGGAAGCCCTCGGCGCGGCCCGCGGCGAGGCCGATGCGCAACAGGTCGGCGCTCTTCTCGAAGAGCATGAAGCGGGGCTCCCAGATCGGTCGGTACTTGGCGTTGGCGCGGTACAGCGACTCGATCTGCCACCAGCGGGAGAAGAAGCTGAGCAGCGAACGCCACATCCGCAGCACGGGTCCCGCCCCGAGCTTCGAGCCACGTTCGAAGACGGAGCGGAACATGGCGAAGTTGAGCGAGACCTGCGTGATCCCGATCTCCTTGGCGCGCTGCAGGAGTTCGATGACCATGAACTCCATCAGGCCGTTCTCGGAGTCCCGGTCACGGCGCATCAGGTCCAGCGAGAGGCCCTTGGGCCCCCAGGGCACGAAGGACAGCACCGCCCGCAGCTCGCCCTCCCCGTCGGTGCACTCCAGCATCACGCAGCGGCCGTCCCGCGGGTCCCCGAGCCGGCCGAGCGCCATCGAGAAGCCCCGTTCGGTGGCCCCGTCGCGCCAGTCGTCGGCCTTGCGGAGCAGCGTGTCCATCTCGTCGGCCGGGATGTCCTCGTGGCGCCGGATCCGGACCTCGTACCCGGCCCGCTTGACCCGGTTGAAGGCCTGCCGCACGGTGCGCATGGCGCGCCCGTCGAGGGTGAACTCGTCGGTCTCCACGATCGCCTCGTCGCCCAGCTCCAGGGCGTCCAGGCCGTGCCGGGCGTAGATGGTGCCGGCCTCCTCGCTCGCGCCCATGACGGCCGGGACCCAGCCGTGCTCGCGGGCCTCGGCCAGCCACGGCTCGATCGCCCCGGGCCAGGCCTCGGGGTCGCCGATCGGGTCCCCGGAGGCGAGCGAGACCCCGCCGACCACCCGGTAGGCGACGGCGGCCTTCTCGCTGGGCGACCACACCACGCTCTTCTCGCGGCGCAGCGCGAAGTAGCCGAGCGAGTCGCGGTCACCGTGCTTGTCGAGCAGCAGCCGCAGCTTCTCCTCGTCCTCCTCCGTCAGCGGGTCGACGGCCCGGCGCGAGCGGAACGCGGCGTACAGCACGGCGATGATGAGCAGCGTGGACAGCACGTTGATGGTGACGTCGACCCAGCCCGGGGTGGCGATCCCGTCGAAGCGCGAGTCGTCGGCGGCCAGGGTGATCAGCCGCATCACGCCGTACCGCCAGCGCTCCAGGAACGTGGAGGTGCCGGTGGAGGTGTTGGTGACGGTGACCAGGACGGCGGCGAGCAGCGAGGTGACGAGCAGGCCGCCCACCGCCACGACGGCGGCGAGCAGCGGGTTGGAGCGGTCGCCCTTCGCGTAGAACTCCTTGCGGCCGAGGACCAGCGCGAGGACGAACGCCGCGGTGAGGACGAGCGAGATCCAGTTCTGCGCGTGCTGCCGGATCTCCGGGAGGGACATCGCGACGGCGAAGAGCAGCAGGAAGAGCCCGCTGAGCGCGATGTTGAGGATCCAGGCGGCGCGCTTGCGGCGGCGCATGGTGATCGCCAGGAAGAGCGTGAAGACGCCCGAGGCGAAGCCCGCGGTCAGCAGGTACGGAGTGAAGTAGTCGTCCGTGTTGTGCCTGCGGAGGTCCTGGCCGAGCGAGACCCAGACGGCGCTCAGGAAATTGATGAACGTGACGGCGCGCAGGTACCAGACGGCGAACGCGGCGCTGCGCCGCGTTCGGACGGTGCCCCGGGGCGTTCCTTCGGTGGACAAACGGACCTCTCCCATGAAAAGCGATCATATGGGGCGTCGCTTGCCATGGCCGGGCGCCGGAGGCGGTCGTCCGCGCGTTGTCCCCCCAGGACGAAGTCCTGGGGGGAGGGACCGCCTCCGGCGCCCTGATCCGTCTAGCTCTCCTCGTCCGGAGCGTCCGCCCCGGCATCGTCCGGAATGGTCGGTTCCGGCTGCTCGGGCAGCTCCGCCGCCAGTGCGGCCGCGGCCTGGACGAGGGGAAGAGCGAGCATTGCCCCGGTTCCCTCTCCCACAGTGACGCCGTGATCGAGCAACGGGTTGAGTGCCATCCGGTCCAGCGCCTTCGCCTGCGCCGGCTCACCGCTGACCTGACCCGCCAGCCACCAGTCCGGCGCCCGGAACGCCGCCCGCTGCGCCACCAGCGCGCAGGCCGCCCCGACCACACCGTCCAGGATCACCGGCATCCGGCGCACGGCGCTCTGCAGCAGGAAGCCCGTCATCGCCGCCAGGTCCGCCCCGCCGACCGCCGCGAGCAGCTCCAACTGGTCGCCCAGGACCGGCCGGGCGCGCCGCAGCGAGTCCCGGACCGCCGCGCACTTGCGCATCCACGCCAGATCGTCGATCCCGGCGCCGCCCCGGCCGGTGACCACCGAGGCGTCCGTCCCGCACAGGGCCGCGATCAGGGTGGCGGCCGGCGTCGTCCCGCCCACGCTCAGATCGCCGAGCACGACCAGATCGGTGCCCGAGTCGGCCTCCTCGTCGGCGATCGTCATGCCGAGCCGTACCGCCGCCTCGGTCTCCTCCGTGGTCAGCGCGTTCTCGATGTCGATCCGACCGCTGCCGCGCCGCACCCGGTGCCGAACCACCTCGGCCGGCAGCAGCTCCGGTTCGCAGTCCAGGCCCGCGTCCACCACGCGCACGGGAACGCCCGCACTGCGGGCGAGCACCGCCACCGGGCTCGCGCCCTCGAGCACCGAGCGGACCAGCTCGTACGCGGTCCCGGCCGGCCGGCCGGACACCCCGAGCGAGGCCACCCCGTGATCGCCCGCGAAGAGCACCACGCGCGGCTGCTCGATCGCCCGCACCTTGACCGAACCCTGCGCCGCGGAGAGCCACTCGCCGAGTTCGTCGAGCCGGCCGAGCGCGCCGGGCGGAACGATCAGACGCTCCCGGCGTTCCTCGGCGTCACGCCGGACCCCGCCGTCGGGGCGCTCGATCAGATCGGAGAAGTCGTCCAGGTTCAAGGCTCTTCCTTGTGACGTCGGCGGTGGCGATCGGTGATCGCACCCTACCCGCGCAGCACCAGAGCCTGTCCCGCTACGACGAGGAGCACCTGCTCGCACTCGTCGCCGAAGGTCGCGTTCAGCCGGCCCAGCTCGTCCCGGAAGCGCCGCCCCGCCGCGGTGGCGGGCACGACCCCCGAACCCACCTCGTTGGTCACGGCGACGACCGTACGAGCCGTGGCCCGCACCGCCGCCACCAGCTCCCCGACCCGCTCCCGCAGCGCCTCCTGCCCGCCGTTCGCCCACCGCTCGTCGTCCCAGGCGCCCACCCGGTCCATGGCATCCGTCAGCCACAGCGAGAGACAGTCGATCAGCAGCGCGGGACCGTCCTCTTCGAGGAGCGGTACAAGATCGCAGGTCTCGGCCGTACGCCAGGAGCCGGGCCGCCGGTCCCGGTGCAGGGCCACCCGCTGCGCCCACTCCGGGTCGCCCTCGCGCGTCCCGCCGGTCGCCACGTACAGCACCTCGGGGAAGGTCTCCAGGCGCCGCTCGGCCTCCACCGACTTGCCCGACCGGGCCCCGCCGGTCACCAGCGTGCGGCGCGGCACGTCGGGCACGGCGTGGTACTCGCCGACGTACAGGGTCGTGCCGTCCGGCACCGTCCGTGCCCCGGCCGCCGCCAGCCGCCGGTCCAGCTCCGGGCCGTTCGGCACGTCGTGGTCGAGATGGACGGCGATCACATCCGTGCTCGCGGCGACCGCCCCCGTCGCCCGCAGCCGGGCCAGCGCGTCCGGCCTGCCCGTGACGTCCGCGACGACCATGTCGTACGGACGCCCGTGATCGTCGGGCAGCCCGGCGGGTGAGCCGCCCGGCGGCAGGTAGAGCAGCCGCTCGCCTTCCGGCGACGTCACCTCGTACCCCGTACCGGGGGAGTCCATCGACACCGCCCGCACCCGGTGCCCGCTGATCAGCGTCAACTCCCGGCCGTCCGGCACCCGCCCGGCGGAGGGCAGCCCCGCCGGCACCTCCACGGCGGGTCCGTCGTGCGGATGGGTCAGGAGCACCTGCCGTACGCCGACCAGCGAATGCCCCGCGCGGGCGGCGGCCAGCGCGGCCCCGGGCGTCAGGTCGAGCAGCAGCGACTCGTCCACGAGCAGCGCGGTGGCGGCCCGCGCCCGGTCACCACGAGAGGTCGCGCACACGGCGCACGGGCAGTCGGGGCGGGGGAGCCCGAGAGGGGCGCCGGTGCCGAGCAGAGTCAGTTCCACGCTTTGATCCTCCCGCGTCACCGCGAGGGGTGCGCGCCCGGCTACGCTGCGGGCAGGAAACCGATCATCCGGTGAGCCTCAGGAGGCGGACATGGCATGGACGTGGCGGTTCGAGAAGTCCGACGGCACGGAGACCGCTCCCGCGGTGGAACCGGAGGAGTGGACGACCCAGGGCGACGCCGAATCCTGGATCGGTGAGGTCTGGAAGGACCTCCTGGAGGGCGGAGCGGACCAGGCCACGCTCTTCGAGGACGACACCAAGATCTACACGATGTCCCTGAACGCGGAGGCCTAGAGCCCCGGCGGGCGGGGGTGGGGCCCGTGTGCCGGGCGTCCGCCCCCGCTACATCTCCCCGAGCGTGACCTCGGCCTTGTCCGCGCGGCCCGCCCGCTCGTACGTCACCGTCACCTTGTCCCCCGGCTTCATCGCCGCCAGCGCCTCCGAGAGCGACGTGATCGTCGTGATCTCCGCGTCCCCGAGCCGGGTGATCACGTCCCCCGGCTTCAGACCCGCCCTGCCCGCCGCCCCGTCCGCCGGCGCCTCGACCACCGCGACCCCCGCCGGTTCGTAATCGTCGTCGAGCACGGTCCGGCCCGTGATGTCGAGCGCCGCCCGGCCCGAGTCCGTCACCTTGCCGTCCTTGATGATCTGGTCGGTGACCGTCCGCACCATCGAGACCGGGATCGCGAAGCCGATCCCCGGCGCCGAGCTGCCGCCCAGCTCCGGGTTGGTCGCCGCCAGCGTGGGGATGCCGATGACCTCGCCGTCCAGGTTGACCAGCGCGCCCCCGCTGTTGCCCGGGTTGATCGCCGCCGAGGTCTGCACCATGTTCGCGATGGTCGCCCCCGTACCGCCGCCCGCCAGGCCCTCGCTGACCGTGCGACCGGTCGCCGAGACGATGCCCTGGGTGACGCTGCCCGACAGGCCCAGCGGGGAGCCCATCGCGAGGACGATATGGCCCATGTCGACCTTGGCCGAGTCGCCGAACCTCGCCGGCTTCAGCCCGTTCGGCACGGAGTTCAGCCTGATCACGGCCAGGTCCTGCTCGGGGTAGCTGGCGACCAGCCTCGCCGCCATCGGCGCCTTGCCGGTCGCCGCCGTGACCGTGAAACTCTGCTCCTCGCCGATCACGTGCGCGTTGGTGACGATGTGCCCCTTGTCGTCGTAGACGACCCCCGAACCCAGGCTGTCCGTCGCGTCGATCTGGACGACGGACGGCAGCACGTCCTTGATGACGGCCCGGTAGTCGTCCTGGAGCTCGTTGGTGACGAGCGGGGCCGCGGCCTGCCTGGAGGGTTCCGCTCCCGGCGCCGCCCCGGAGGAGCAGCCGGCGGCCAGGACGACCGCGCAGGCGACGGCCGTCAGGGGGAGGACAAGGCGCCGGGCACGGGATACGTCCATGTCCGGAGTATCACGTTCATGCGATCCGTACGGCTCGGTGGAGGCGGCCGATCAGGGGGCGTCACCGGACGTCCGGGGCACGGCGCGGGAGCGTCACGGCTGCGAGGACAGGAACTGCGTCGCCGCGAGCTCCCCGTACAGCTCGTCGCCCGCCACCAGCTCGTCGTGGGTGCCCACCGCCCGCACCCGCCCCGACTCCATCACCACGATCCGGTCCGCCAGCGTCACCGTCGACAGCCGGTGCGCCACCACCAGGACCGTCACCTCACGGGCCGCCTCCGCGACCACGTCCCGCAGTGCCAGCTCGTTCACCGCGTCCAGCTGCGAGGTCGCCTCGTCAAGGAGCAGCAGCCGGGGCTTGCGCAGCAGCGCGCGGGCGATGGCCACCCGTTGCCGTTCACCGCCCGAGAGCTTCGAGCCGCGATGACCGACGACCGTCTCCAGGCCGTCCGGCAGTCGCTCGACCAGCGTGTCCAGCCTGGCCCGTACGAGCACCTGCCGGATCTCCTCCTCGGTGGCCTCCGGCGCGGCGAACACCAGGTTCTCGCGCAGCGTTCCCGAGAGGACGGGCGCGTCCTGCTCCACGTACCCGATCGCCGCCCGCAGGTCCGGCAGCGACCAGTCCCGTACGTCCTTGCCGTCGACCAGGATCCGGCCGCCGCCGGCCTCGTAGAACCGCTCGATCAGCCCGAACACGGTCGTCTTGCCCGCGCCCGAGGGGCCGACGAAGGCGGTCATGCCGGCGCCCGGCACGGTGAAGGAGACACCGCGGTGCACGTCGGGGAGATCGTCGCGATAGCGGAAGGTGACGTCCTCGAAGACGACGGAGGCCGGGCCGCCGACGGCCGGACCGGCCGCGGGGGCGCCCAGCTCCTCCGACTCCAGACGCTCGGCCTCCAGGATGCGGCCGATCGCCGCGGAGCCCACCTGGTACTGCGTCGCCGCGTCGACCAGCTTGGAGACGGGCTCGATCAGATAGAAGAGAAAGAGCAGGAAGGCGATGAGCGAGGAGACGGGTATCGCCCCGGACGCGACCCGGGCGCCGCCGATGCCGAGCACGGCGAGGAACGACACCTGGACGGCCAGACCGATCGAGGACCCGGCCACCGACTGCCACTTGGCCGAGCGGACCCCGTGCCGCCAGGCCTCCTTCGCCGCCGCCTCCACGACCGCGGTCTCCCGCTCCTCGGCACCGGACGCCTTGATCGTGCGGAAGGCCCCGAAGGCCCGCTCCAGGACCGTGGAGATCTCGCCGACCGCCTCCTGGGAACGCCGGGTCGCCCGGGAGATCCTCGGCATCACGAAGGCGAACGCGCTGCCGATCAGCACGATCACCCCCAGCGTGACCCCGAACAGGACGGGATCCATCCAGGCCATCATCGCGAGGGTTGCCACGAAGGCGAGCCCACCGGTCGCGGCGGACACCACCGACTGGGTGGTGACGGCGCGCAGCAGGGTCGTGTCGGAGGTGACCCGGGACATCAGATCGCCCGGCTGGGTCTTCTCCACCTCGGGCAGCCGCAGGCGCAGCAGCCGGCCGATCAGGGTCCGGCGGGCGGCGAGCACGACGGACTCGGCCGTCCGCTCGAGGATGTACGCGCCGACCGACTCGACCGCCGTGCCGAAGACGACGAGGGCGGTCAGGAGGAGCAGGATCCCGGCGATCGACTGGTCCTCGCCGAGCCGTTCGACGAGCGCCTTCGCGGCGAGCGGCTGCGCGAGCCCGCCGGCGGCGCCGACCAGCGCGAAGAGGGCGCCGAGGGCGACGGTCCAGCGGTGCGGTCTGAAATGCGCGTACAGGGCGCGCCACACCTCACGCGCGGGTACGGCGGGGGTGGGGACAGGGGTGTCGGTGCTCACGGGGGTGAGGACGCGAAACGGGCCGGCCTGCCTGACCGGCCCGACACCCCTCCGGGGAGGAAGCGGTCGCTGGGCCCTAGCCCCGGACGCCGCACAGATGCAGCAGCGCCGCGACCCGGCGGTACGGCTCCGTCCGCCCGGCGCGGTCCTCGGCGGAGAGCAGCCGCTCCAGCTCCTCGGCGGCCGGCAGTCCCACGTCGCCCGCCATGCCGTCGGTGAAGACCCGCACGCCGTACCAGGCGTGCAGGGGCGCGGCGATCCCCGCCAGCGTCGACGTCAGCGCGTCGAGCCGGTCGGCCCGCACCTTGAAACCGTTGTCGTCGGTGTACGTGTCCGACTCGAAGCCGGTCAGCGCGCCCGACCAGTCCCCGGCCAGGCCAGGCCGCATGGCCAGCGCGTCCGCGTTCCGTACGACCAGGGAGAGCAGACCACCGGGCGCCAGCATCCGGGCGAGACCCGCGAGCAGGGCGTCCGGCTCGTCCGCGTACATCAGGACACCGTGGCAGAGCACCACGTCGAAGCTGCCCGGCAGGAAGTGGACACCGGTCTCGCGGCCGTCGCCCTCGATCAGCCGGACCCGCTCACGGATCCCGGCCGGTTCGGTGGCCAGCGACTCCCGGGCGGCCTTGAGCAGCTCGGGATCGGCCTCCAGACCGGTCACCGTGTGACCGGCCCGGGCCAGTCGCAGCGCCTGGGTGCCCTGCCCCATGCCCGCGTCCAGGATCCGCAGCCGCTGCCCCACCGGGTAGCGGCCGGCTATCTGCTCGTCGAGCTGGCGCGCGATGAGCTCCTGACGGACGGTCTCGCGCAACCCGCCGTACCCGCTCGGCCACGGGGAGGCGGCGGGCAGCAGCGGACCGCTGCCACCCGTGCCGGAACCGGAGCCGTCCGCGCTCAGGGCCGCTCTCCGCGCTTGACCTGCGGCTTCGGCAGTCGCAGTCGGCGCATCTGGAGCGTACGCATCAGGCCGTAGGCCACGGCACCGCGCTTCGGCTCGTTCGGGAAGCGCTCGTTCAGCTGCTTCTTCAGACGGAGCCAGATGCCGATCGAGTCGATGACGATCATGACGATCACACCGAGCCAGAGCAGCAGCGAGATGTTCTGCAGCGCCGGGACGCGGATCATCGACAGGACGAGGATCACCACGGCCATCGGGAGGAAGAACTCCGCGATGGCGAAGCGCGAGTCGACGAAGTCGCGCACGAAACGGCGGACCGGGCCCTTGTCGCGGGCCGGCAGATAACGCTCGTCACCGCTGGCCAGCGCCTCGCGCTGACGAGCCAGGTCGGAGCGGCGCGCCTCGCGCTGGCGCTTGGCGGCCTCCTTGCGGTCGGTCGGCACCGTCGCGGCACGACGCCGCTGCGTCTGGGCCTCATTCCGCTTCGGGGTCGGGCGGCCCTTGGGGGCCTCGGGGTCGCGGGGCTGCTTGGAGAGGTCCACGCTCACCTTGTCGGTGGCGGCCTTCTCTTCCTTCGAACGGCTACGGAACACAAACCCCAGGGTACGTGGTGGGGGGTGTGGACCCCAGTTCGGTCGGGAACGATCTGCTAACGGCCCGCGTCTGTGGGGGTACGCACGGACGACACGCACGGTTTCCCTGAGGTCCATCTACTCCCTGGGCCTGAGAGAGCGCGTACGTACTCGTCCTTGGGGAGGAGCACATCCGGCCCCGAACAGTGCGGTAATGGAGGCAGGGACCGTACTGTGGATCCTGTTGGAGTGCTTGAGCCGAGTCCGTCAGAAGGGGGCGCGCGAAGCCCATGAGCGGTGTCATGAAGCGTATGGGGATGATCTTCCGCGCGAAGGCAAACAAGGCCCTCGACCGGGCCGAGGATCCGCGCGAGACCCTCGATTACTCCTACCAGAAGCAGCTGGAGCTCCTGCAGAAGGTCCGGCGGGGCGTCGCCGACGTGGCGACCTCCCGCAAGCGCCTCGAACTGCAGCTGAACCAGCTCCAGGGCCAGTCCTCGAAGCTGGAGGACCAGGGCCGCAAGGCGCTGGCGCTCGGCCGCGAGGACCTGGCGCGCGAGGCGCTGTCCCGGCGGGCGGCGCTCCAGCAGCAGGTGAGCGACCTCGAAGTGCAGCACCAGACGCTGCAGGGCGAGGAGGAGAAGCTCACGCTGGCCGCGCAGCGTCTCCAGGCCAAGGTCGACGCCTTCCGCACGAAGAAGGAGACGATCAAGGCGACCTACACCGCCGCCCAGGCGCAGACCCGGATCGCCGAGTCGTTCTCCGGCATCTCGGAGGAGATGAGCGACGTCGGCGTGGCGATCCAGCGCGCCGAGGACAAGACGGCCCAGCTGCAGGCCCGGGCCGGCGCGATCGACGAGCTGCTCGCCTCGGGCGCGCTCGACGACCAGTCGGGCCTGGCCAAGGACGACATCCAGGCGGAGCTGGACCGGCTGTCCGGTGGTACGGACGTCGAGCTGGAGCTCCAGCGGATGAAGGCGGAGCTTGCCGGTGGCCCCTCGGCCTCGAAGCAGGCGATCGAGGGCGGCACGGGCACGCAGCAGGACCAGTCCCAGTCCCCGTCCCAGGGGCAGCAGTCCTCCAACCCCCGGTTCGACAAGCAGTAAGGACGACGCGTCATGATCGTGAGGATCATGGGGGAGGGCCAGCTGACGCTGGCCGACAGTCACTTGGCCGAGCTGAACAAGCTGGACGACGAGCTGCTCGCGGAGATGGAGTCCGGGGACGGCCCCGGCTTCCGCCGCACGCTCGCGCAACTTCTCGACAAGGTGCGCGAGCTCGGCGAACCGCTCCCCGACGCCGCGCTCGAACCCTCCGAACTGATCCTCCCGTCCCCGGACGCGACGCTCGAAGAGGTCCGGGAGATGCTCTCCGACGACGGTCTGATCCCGGGCTGACGCCTCCGACAACGGCAGCGCCCCGCCTCCCCTGCCCGGGGGAAGCGGGGCGCTGCCGTGTCCGCCACCCCGTACCGTTGCTCCGTGACCTCCCTCGACAGCGGCTTCGCGCGGGCCCGGCACCGGCTGCGGGCCCACCCCCTCGCCTTCGACGCCGGCCTCGCCCTCGCCGTGCTTGCCTGCATGGTCACCGGATCCTTCGCGGACCCCCACGGCAGCCCGAACGGCCCCACCTTCGGCGACCGCACCCCCGACGCCACCAGCGTCCTCCTCATGGTGCTCGGCGCCGCAGCGCTCGTCCTGCGGCGGCGCGACCCCCTCGCCGTCCTCGCCTTCACCGGCGGGGTCACCCTCGTCGAGCTGATCACCGACGACCGTCCGGCCCCGGTCGCGATGAGCGCCGTCATCGCGCTCTACACCGTCGCCGCCCGCACCGACCGCCCCACCACCTGGCGCGTCGGACTGCTCACCATGGGCGTCCTGGCGGGCGCCTCGATGCTCTTCGGCCCCACCCCCTGGTACGCCCAGGAGAACCTCGGCGTCTTCGCCTGGACCGGCATGGCAGCGGCCGCCGGGGACGCCGTCCGCAGCCGCCGCGCCTTCGTCGACGCCATCCGCGAACGGGCCGAGCGGGCGGAGCGGACCCGTGACGAGGAGGCCCGGCGCCGGGTCGCCGAGGAACGCCTCCGTATCGCCCGCGACCTCCACGACGTCGTCGCCCACCACATCGCCCTGGTCAACGTCCAGGCCGGGGTCGCGGCCCATGTCATGGACAAGCGCCCCGACCAGGCCAAGGAGGCCCTCGCCCACGTCCGCGAGGCCAGCCGCTCCGCCCTCAACGAGCTGCGCGCCACCGTGGGCCTGCTGCGCCAGTCCGGCGACCCCGAGGCGCCCACCGAGCCCGCCCCCGGCCTCGCCGTCGTCGACGAGCTCCTCGCCACCTTCCGTCACGCGGGCCTCCCCGTGGAGCTGGCCCGCGCCGCCGACGACACCGGCCTGCCGGCCGCCGTCGACCTCGCCGCCTACCGGATCATCCAGGAGGCGCTGACCAATGTGCAGAAGCACGCGGGCCCGGACGCGAAGGCCGAGGTGAGCGTCGTCCGGGTCGGCCGGACCGTCGAGGTCACCGTCCTCGACAACGGACCCCCGCAGCAGACGCCGCCCGCCGACACCGGCGGGCACGGACTGCTCGGGATGCGCGAACGGGTCACCGCGCTCGGCGGCACGCTGACCGCGGCACCCCGCTACGGCGGCGGCTTCCGGGTGCAGGCGATACTGCCCGTGACGGCCGCTACGGCCCGTACGGGGGAGGAAACGTGATGATCCGGGTGCTGCTCGCCGACGACCAGGCCCTGCTCCGCAGCGCGTTCAAGGTGCTCGTGGACTCCGAGCCGGACATGGAGGTCGTCGCCGAGGCCGCCGACGGGGCCCAGGCCGTCGCCCTCGCGCGGTCCACCCGGGCCGACGTCGTCCTGATGGACATCCGGATGCCCGGCACGGACGGACTCGCCGCCACCCGCATGATCACCGCCGACCCGGAGCTGTCCGCCGTACGGATCGTCATGCTGACCACCTTCGAGGTCGACGAGTACGTCGTCCAGTCGCTCCGCGCCGGCGCCTCAGGCTTCCTCGGCAAAGGCGCGGAACCGGAGGAACTGCTCAACGCCATCCGTATCGCCGCCGCCGGAGAGGCCCTGCTCTCGCCCGTCGCGACCAAGGGGCTGATCGCCAAGTTCCTGGCGCAGGGCGGCAGTTCGGACCCCGAGAACGGTTCGGACTCGGCGCCGTACTCCGAGCGGCTCGCCGCCCTCACCACACGGGAACGCGAGGTCCTCGTCCTCGTCGCCGGCGGCCACTCCAACGACGAGATCGCCGAACGCCTCGAAGTCAGCCCCCTCACGGTCAAGACGCACGTGAACCGGACCATGGCCAAGCTCGGCGCCCGCGACCGCGCACAGCTGGTGGTCACGGCGTACGAATCCGGCCTGGTACGTCCAAGGGTGGAGTGAGGGAGTACCCCGGCGTACTCCAGACGCGGTATGCGCGGGATAAGGAATTGGGCCCGGGGGCCGAGGATCCGCGGCTTCCCATGGCTGATCGTGTAGTCGGGCACCCCTGGAACCCTCCTGGCGCCCGCCTGCCGAGCACGCCACAGAAGAGAGACCCCATGTCCTGGCTGTCCAGATTCAGCCTCGCGCAACGGGCCCTGATCGGGCTGATGTCCATCGTCGCCATCGTCTTCGGAGCGATAGCGATCCCGCAGCTGAAGCAGCAACTGCTGCCCTCGATCGAGCTCCCGATGGTCTCGGTCCTCGCCCCCTACCAGGGCGCGTCGCCCGACGTGGTCGAGAAGCAGGTCGTCGAGCCGCTCGAGAGCACCATCAAGGCCGTCGACGGCATCAAGGGCGTGACCTCCACGGCCTCCGAGGGCAACGCCGTCATCATGGCCACCTTCGACTACGGCGACGAGGGCACCAAGCAGCTCGTGGCCGACGTCCAGCAGGCCGTGAACCGGGCGCGCGCGGTGCTCCCGGACGACGTGGACCCGCAGGTCGTCGCCGGTTCGACCGACGACATCCCGACCGTCGTCCTCGCCGTCACCTCGGAGAGGGACCAGCAGGCGCTGGCCGACCAGCTGGAGCGCACGGTCGTCCCCGCCCTCGAGGACATCGACGGCGTCGGCCAGGTCTCCATCGACGGCGTCCAGGACCTCCAGGTCTCCGTCACCCCCGACGAGAAGAAGCTCGCCGCGGCCGGGCTGAACACCATGAAGCTCGCCCAGGCCCTGCAGGCGGGCGGCGCGACGGTGCCGGCCGGCTCGTTCTCCGAGGCCGGCAAGAGCCGCACGGTCCAGGTCGGCGGCGGCTTCACCTCGCTCCAGCAGATCCAGGACCTGCGCATCAAGCCCGAGAAGGGCAAGGCCGTCCGCGTCGGCGACGTGGCCACGGTGAAGCAGGAGGAGTCCTCCCGGGTCTCCATCACCCGTACGAACGGCAAGCCGAGCCTCGCCGTCCTGGCCACCATGGACAACGACGGCAGCGCCGTCGCCATCTCCGACGCGGTCAAGGACAAGCTGCCCGAGCTCCGCAAGGACCTCGGCGCGGGCGCCGAACTGACCGTCGTCTCCGACCAGGGCCCCGCGGTCTCCAAGTCGATCTCCGGTCTGACGACCGAGGGCGCGCTCGGCCTCGTCATGGCCGTCCTGGTGATCCTGGTCTTCCTGACCTCGATCCGCTCGACGCTGGTCACCGCGGTCTCCATCCCGCTCTCGGTCGTCCTGGCCCTGATCGTGCTGTGGACCCGTGACCTCTCGCTCAACATGCTGACCCTGGGCGCCCTCACGATCGCGATCGGCCGGGTCGTCGACGACTCGATCGTGGTCCTGGAGAACATCAAGCGGCACCTCGGCTACGGCGAGGAGCGCCAGTCGGCGATCCTCACCGCGGTACGCGAGGTCGCGGGCGCCGTGACCTCCTCCACCCTCACCACGGTCGCGGTCTTCCTGCCGATCGGTCTGGTCGGCGGCATGGTCGGCGAACTGTTCGGCTCCTTCAGCCTGACGGTCACCGCCGCCCTGCTCGCCTCGCTCCTGGTCTCGCTCACCGTCGTCCCGGTCCTCTCGTACTGGTTCCTGCGCGCGCCCAAGGGCACGTCGGCGGACCCGGACGAGGCCCGACGCGTCGCGGAGGAGAAGGAGAACAAGAGCCGGCTGCAGCGCCTGTACGTCCCGGTCCTGCGCTTCGCGACCCGCCGCCGCCTCACCAGCGTGGCGATCGCGATCGTCGTCCTGGTCGGCACCTTCGGCATGGCCCCGCTCCTGAAGACGAACTTCTTCGACCAGGGCGAGCAGGAGGTCATGAGCATCAAGCAGGAGCTGGCTCCGGGCACCAGCCTCGTGGCGGCCGACGAGGCCGCGAGGAAGGTGGAGAAGGTCATCGCCTCCACCGACGGGGTGAAGGACTACCAGGTCACCGTCGGCTCCTCGGGCTTCATGGCCGCCTTCGGCGGCGGCACGGGCGCCAACCAGGCCTCGTACCAGCTGACGCTGGAGGACTCGGCGTCGTACGAGAAGACGCGCGACGCCATCGACGAGGCGCTCGGCAAGCTCGACGGCATCGGCGACACGACGATCGCGGCGGGCGACGGCTTCGGCAGCCAGGACCTGAGCGTGGTGGTCAAGGCGTCCGACGCGGACACCCTGAAGAAGGCGGCCGAGGCGGTCAAGGCCGGGGTCGCGGAGCTCGACGACGTCACCGACGTCCAGAGCGACCTGTCCCAGTCCGTGCCGCGGATCTCCGTGAAGGCCAACGAGAAGGCGGCGGACCTCGGCTTCGACGACACGACGCTCGGCATGGCCGTCGCGCAGGCGGTCCGTGGCACCCCGGCGGGCAAGGCGATCCTCGACGACACCGAGCGGAACGTCGTCCTGACCTCGGCGAACCCGGCCACCACGATGGACGGGCTGAAGGCCCTGCCGCTGGGCCCGGTGAAGCTCGGCGACATCGCCGAGGTGAAGCTGGTCCCCGGCCCGGTCTCGATGACCCGGATCGACGGTGCGCGCGCGGCGACGATCACGGCCAAGCCGACCGGTGACAACACGGGTGCGGTGAGCGCCGAGCTCCAGACGAAGATCAACGCCCTGGACCTGCCGGAGGGCGCGACGGCCTCCATCGGCGGTGTCTCCGAGGACCAGTCCGAGGCGTTCGTCAACCTGGGCCTGGCGATGCTCGCGGCGATCGCGATCGTCTTCATGCTCCTGGTGGCGACCTTCAAGTCGCTGGTGCAGCCGCTGATCCTGCTGGTGTCGATCCCGTTCGCGGCGACCGGCGCGATCGGTCTGCTGGTGGCGACGGGGACGGCGATGGGTGTCCCGGCGATGATCGGCATGCTGATGCTGATCGGCATCGTGGTCACCAACGCGATCGTCCTGATCGACCTGATCAACCAGTACCGGGCCCAGGGCCTGGGCGTCGTGGAGGCGGTCGTCGAGGGTGGCCGCCACCGTCTGCGCCCGATCCTGATGACGGCACTGGCGACGATCTTCGCGCTGCTCCCGATGGCGCTCGGCATCACCGGCGAGGGCGGCTTCATCGCCCAGCCGCTGGCGGTGGTGGTGATCGGCGGCCTGATCACCTCGACGCTGCTGACGCTGCTGCTCGTCCCGACGCTCTACGCGATGGTGGAACTCCGCAAGGAGCGCCGCGCGAAGAAGAAGGCGGCGAAGAAGGCGAAGCGCGACGGCTCCTTGGACAACCCGGAGCAGCCGGACGTGACCCCCGCGGACGCGACGCTGCTGGACGCCCTGGACATCTGACCGAGCGTCCACCACCCGGAGGCCCGGGGGACACCCATGGTGCCCGCCGGGCCTCCGGCGTTCGCCCAGGGCCTGTCCGCCGGACAGGCCCTAGGCCCCCGGCAGGGTTTGGGGAAGCGGAGGGGCGGGGGACTTCTCGCGGTCACCGTCGCCGTCACCGTCGCCGTCACCGCCCGTACGCGAGCGGGACGCCCACGCGCCCGCCCCCAGCGCCGCCACCCCGCACAGGGTCATGCCCACGAACAGCGGCACCGCCGTCCCCGCGCCGCCCAGGCCGACCAAGGGCGCCACCACGGCGCCGAGCGCGCTCTGGGTCGTGCCCAGGAGCGCCGAGCCCGTTCCCGCCGCCTCCTCCGGTACGCGCCCGATCGCCAGCGCCGCCGCGTTGCCGATCACGAAACCCAGGCCCCCGCACACCACCGCGACCAGGGCGAGGCACAGCGCCACCGACAGCACGTCCGCCACCGTCGCGGCCAGCAGCGCGCCCGAGCCCGCCGCCATCGCCAGCAGGCCACCGGCCAGCAGGCGTTCCGGGGCCACCCGGCCCACCACCCGCGCGCTCACCGCACTCGCGAGCGTCGCCACGACGGCCCCGCCGGAGAAGGCGATCGACGACGCCCCGACCTCCAGCCCGAGCACGTTCTGCAGCAGGAACGGCGACCCGGCGATGTAGCAGAACAGCGCGCCGAAGGCGAAGGTGAAGGCGAGCGTGTACCCCACGTACGCCCGGTCGCCCACCACCCCCCGCAGCTGCCGCCCCCACTCCGCCACGCCGCCCGCACGCCGACGCTCCTTCGGCAGGCTCTCCGGTACGCCGACGACGACCCCGGCCGCCACCACTGCGGCGATCGTGGCGAGCACCCAGAAGACCCCGCGCCAGCCGAAGGCGCCGATGACCGCGCCGCCCGCCAGCGGCGCGACGATCGGGGCGATCCCGCCGAGCGCCATCAGGATGCCGATCAGCCGCGCCGCTGCCGCGCCCTCGGCGACGTCCGCGACGACGGCCCGTCCGATGACGACTCCGGCAGCCCCGCTGAAGCCGGTCACGAACCGCAGCACGACCAGCCACCACAGCCCCGGCGCCACGGCGCACAGCGCGGTGGCGACGGCGCAGACGACCGCCCCGGCGAGCAGCGGCCCCCGCCTCCCGTAGCGGTCCGAGAGCGGACCGAAGACGAGATGGCCGAGGGTCATGCCGACCAGGAAGGCGGTCAGCGTCAGCTGCACGCCGGAGGCGTCCGTCCCGAACTCCTCCGCCATCAGGGGAAACGCCGGCAGATACATGTCGGTCGACAGCGGACCGACGAACGACAGCAGCGCGAGCGCGCAGGTCAGCAAGGCCATGACAGTGGGACCCCCACCCCAGAAGGAGATAGTTATATATCTATAAGGAAAGCTACCATGGTGCGGTGACGGAGACGGAGAACGACGAAGCGGACCGGTCCCTCTTCCGCGAGGCCCGAGCCCTGACCCCCGCCCTCTACGCCCTCTCCCGCGTCCTGCGCTTCCAGGGCGTGGAAGAGGCCGGACTCTGGCGGCTTCCACCCTCCGAGCTGGAGCTCATGCGGTACGTCCACGCCGAGCCGGGCGTGACCGTGAGCGTGCTCGCCCGTGAGCTGGGACTGCACGTGAGCAATGTGAGTGCGACGGTCCGCGGCCTGGTCAACGGCGGACTGCTGGAGAAGGAGAAGGATCCGCACGACCGGCGGATCACGCGACTGAGGCCGACCCTCAAGGCGGATCAGGGCATGGCTCTGATCGAGAACGCCTGGGTGGAGATATTCGCCGACGGTCTGGCGACGCTCGACGGCCCGGAGCGCGAGGCGCTCGCCGGAGCCGTACCGGCCCTGGAGGCCCTCGGCGCGGCGCTCAAGGCCCGCCGCAGGGAATCCTAGAGGGGGGAAAGCCCCGGAGACACCGAAGGGCGCCCCGCAAGCCTGCGGGGCGCCCTTCCGGTCGGTGCAAGAACGATACAGCTACATAGGGCTACGGAAGCGCCAGCATCCGCTCCAGCGCGAGCTTCGCGAAGCTCTCCGTCTCCTTGTCGACCTCGATGCGGTTGACGAGATTGCCCTCCGCGAGCGATTCCAGCGCCCACACCAGGTGCGGCAGGTCGATCCGGTTCATCGTCGAGCAGAAGCAGACCGTCTTGTCGAGGAAGACGATCTCCTTGTCCGGGTGCGCGTTGGCCACGCGGCGGACCAGGTTCAGCTCCGTGCCGATCGCCCACTTCGAGCCGGCCGGGGCCGCCTCGAGCGTCTTGATGATGTACTCCGTCGAGCCGACGTAGTCCGCGGCGGCGACGACCTCCTGCTTGCACTCCGGGTGCACCAGCACGTTCACGCCCGGGATCCGCTCGCGCACGTCGTTGACCGAGTCCAGCGAGAACCGGCCGTGCACCGAGCAGTGACCCCGCCACAGGATCATCTTGGCGTTCCGCAGCTCCTCGGCGGTCAGGCCGCCGTTGGGCTTGTGCGGGTTGTACAGGACGCAGTCGTCGAGCGACATGCCCATCTCGCGCACCGCGGTGTTGCGGCCCAGGTGCTGGTCGGGCAGGAACAGGACCTTCTCGCCCTGCTCGAAGGCCCAGTCCAGGGCGCGCTTGGCGTTCGACGAGGTGCAGATCGTGCCCCCGTGCTTGCCCGTGAAGGCCTTGATGTCGGCCGAGGAGTTCATGTACGAGACGGGCACGACCTGCTCGGCGATCCCGGCCTCGGTCAGCACGTCCCAGCACTCGGCGACCTGCTCGGCGGTGGCCATGTCGGCCATCGAGCAGCCGGCCGCGAGGTCCGGCAGGACGACCTTCTGGTCGTCGGTGGTGAGGATGTCGGCCGATTCGGCCATGAAGTGCACACCGCAGAAGACGATGTACTCGGCCTCCGGGCGTGCCGCCGCGTCGCGGGCGAGCTTGAACGAGTCGCCGGTGACGTCGGCGAACTGGATGACCTCGTCGCGCTGGTAGTGGTGGCCGAGGACGAAGACCTTGTCCCCGAGCTTCTCCTTGGCGGCGCGGGCACGCTCCACGAGGTCCGGGTCGGAGGGCGACGGAAGGTCGCCGGGACACTCCACTCCGCGCTCGCTCTTCGGGTCGGCCTCACGGCCGAGCAGCAGCAGGGCGAGCGGCGTCGGCTGGACGTCCAGGGGCTGGGCGGTGGTCACGTCACGCACCCTTTCTTTCTGCGGAAGACCTTTTCGTCTAAATGACGCTATCTATCATAACTGCTTCACGTCAGTTTGACGATGGCCATAGTGTCGATGTGACGAATTCGCGGTGGACCGATCGGCGCTGGTGGGATCTCGTCGGCGCTGGTCCGCGAGCGGGTGTGCGAGCATGAAAGGGAAAGACTAGGGCTCGCCCGGAATGAATGCCGGGCCCCGCCGGTTGCAACCGTCGGCAAGCAGTCTCCGTTCTCCGTACAACCCGGGAGAGAAGCAGATGTCCGTATCGGACGAGAAGACCACTGTCAGCGACGGCATCCTCCTGTCTGACGCCGCCGCGGCCAAGGTCAAGGCCCTGCTCGACCAGGAAGGCCGCGACGACCTGGCGCTGCGCGTCGCCGTACAGCCCGGCGGCTGCTCCGGCCTGCGCTACCAGCTCTTCTTCGACGAGCGTTCGCTCGACGGCGATGTCGTCAAGGACTTCGACGGCGTCAAGGTCGTCACCGACCGCATGAGCGCCCCGTACCTGGGCGGCGCCTCCATCGACTTCGTCGACACCATCGAGAAGCAGGGCTTCACGATCGACAACCCGAACGCCACCGGCTCCTGCGCCTGCGGCGACTCGTTCAGCTAAGTCGTCAGTCGTAGTTAATATGGGTGGCGGCCCGGATTGATGC
>NZ_JBHWJZ010000055.1:0-34799 GCF_042731085.1 Streptomyces sp. NPDC059875 | reverse complement strand
GCCCTCGCCCGGCGGGTGGTGGGGGTGGGGGGGGGCGGGGGGGGGCCCCCCCCGTCCTCGGCGGTGGGGGGGGGGGGGCCCGGTCCGCCCCCCCCCCCCCTCCTCTCGTCTCGTTCACCGTCAGGCGGCGGCGAAACCCTTCTTCAGCGCCGTGGCGATCTCCACGGAGCGCCGGGCCTGGAACTCGATCGCGGCGAGGTTCTCACCGGACACGTTGTTCGCCTCGTTCGCCGAGACGCTGCTGGCGCCGTACGGGTTGCCGTTGGCCGGGGCGAACTGGACCGGGTCCGCGTAGCCGGGCGTCACGATGACCGCACCCCAGTGGTAGAAGGTGTTGTTCAGGGCGAGCAGCGTCGACTCCTGGCCACCGTGCGTGCTCGCGGTCGAGGTGAAGCCCGAGGCGACCTTGTTGACCAGCTTGCCCTGCGCCCACAGACCACCGGTGGTGTCGATGAACTGCTTGATCTGCGCGGCGGGCAGACCGAAGCGGGTCGGCGTGCCGATCAGCACGACATCGGCCCACTCCAGGTCGTCGAGCGTGGCGATCTCCACGTCACGGGTGGCCTGGACGTGCTCCGCCCACTCCGCCTTCGTGTCGATCACCGACTGCGGCGCCAGCTCCGCCACCTTCCGCAGCCGCACCTCCGCACCGGCCTTCTCCGCCGCGTTCACGGCGGCGGTCGCCAGCGTGTGCACGTTGCCGGTCGACGAGTAGTAGATGACTGCGACGTTGGTCATGACAGACCTGCTCCTTGGTGAGGGACGGGGGGCCGGATGCGGAACGGACAGGCCCTTGCGGGACCTTCTCCGAACGGGACGGCGGGCTTCCACGCGACCGGTGAAAGTCCGTCAAGTCCCACGCCCGGATGTCACTTCGCGGCGAAGAACCGCAGCAGGGCCCGCTCGTCGTCGTCGGTCAGTTCGATCGAGAAGAGCTCCCCGAGCGCGCACACCGTGTCCGCCGCACTCAGCTCACGCCGCTCGACACGCCCGTCCGGGTACTGGATCTCCAGCGACTTGTCCCGCAGCAGCCGGCGCTCCTTCTCCGTCTCCTTCTGGACGACCAGCTGACCGACGAAGGGCGAGCCGGGCCGGGTCGAGGAGAGGTAGTGCGCGGCCTCGAAGTCGATCCGGAACTGGGGCTCCTGGCGGAACGAGTACATGTCGAACCAGCCCTCGTCCGGCCCGCCCCTGGGGATCCGCACCACCCAGTCGGGCCCGTCGGCGGCCAGCTGCCACGTCCAGTCCGCGACCGAGGAGACCGCCCCGTCCCGGAGCGGCAGCGCCTCCATCAGCCCGCTGTAGCCGTATCCGGCGTCGGCCAGCCAGACCTGGTCGTCCGCCCGGACCAGCAGCACCGTGTGCGTACGGAAGCGGCGCCTGGTCTCGCCCTGCCGGATCCGGGCGAGGAGCCGGGTCACCGGGAAGCCGAGCCGGTCCAGGGCGGCGGCCAGCAGCAGGTTGTTCTCGTAGCAGTAGCCGCCGCGCCCCGCCCGGACGAGCTTGTCCTGGATCCGGTCCAGATCGAGCGAGACCGGGCGGCCCAGCGCGATGTCGATGTTCTCGAACGTGATCGTGCTCATGTGACCGCGCAGGACCCGGTGCAGGGTCTCCGGGGTGGGCGTGCGGGGCCCGGTGAAGCCGATCCGGGCGAGGTACGCGTCGAGGTCGAGGAGCTCGGTCTGCCACTCCGGATCGGTCTCGACCGCGACGGGCAGTCCGTACGTTCCCAACATGTGTGTCTCCTGGTTCAGATGCCTGGATCAGATGCGTGGTTCAGATGCGTGGATCAGTTGTCCGGGGTCGGATGGGACGGGTGTCGTCGTCCCGCAGGAACTCGGGCGGGATGGTGTCCGGGCAGACGACCTCCCCCTCCACCGCGGCCTCCTCGGGGGCGGCCGGCGGGGCCACCGGCGGCTTGAGCGCCGCGGCGAGGGCGGCCGCCAGCGCCGCGCCGAGGACCGGGCCGATCAGATACGCGGTCAGGAAGCCGAAGTTCCCGGCCCACAGCGCGGGCCCGAACTGCCGCGCCGGATTGACCGAGCCGCCCGAAAGCGGCCCGAGGATCATGATGAAACCGGTGATGCAGAGCCCGACGACGCCCGGGATCAGCCACTCCCAGCGCGGCCGGATCAGCAGCGCCGCCACCAGCGTCATGCAGATCAGCTGCCCCACCGTCTCCGCCGTCAGCACGCCCCAGAACCCCCAGCCGGGCTGCGGCGCCACCGCCGCCCAGCCGACCTGGGGCAGCCCCACCTTCGCGCCCCACACCAGCCGGGCGAGCCCCACACCCGCCACGGCCCCGGTCATCTGCGCCACGCAGAACGGCAGGACGTCCCGGCCGGGGAAGACCCGCAGCAGCCACAGCCCGATGCTCACCGAAGGGTTCATGTGTCCGGCGGTCTTCCGGGACATCGAGTAGTGGATGATCGCCGTGTTGACGACGCCGAAGAAGATCCCGAGCGCGACGAACGCCGCGCGCCCCTTCAGCACGGAGCCGAGCGGCGCGTCCGGAGCGAAGATCCAGCGCGAGGTGGTGACGATGAGGAAGAGGATCCCCGCCGTGATCAGGAACTCCAGGACGAAGGTGCGGGCGCGCGGGGAGAGGAGCTCCCGGCGCGGGGCCCGGTGACGACGGCTGTGGGTCATGGTGACCAACTCCCAGCTGTGATGCGGTCGGTACAGGCGGCGCGGGTGGTACGAGACGTACACATGCGTCCGCGGCGCCGCGGACGGCCGGAAGGCCGCCCACGACGCCGCAGAAGGGCGAACGTGCAGGTCAGAGCTCTATACGGACCTCGTACTCGAGCGCCCAGGCGTTGAACTCGACCAGCCGCTCCATCACCGCCCGGGTGCCCCAGAGCCCGCCGAGCGCCGAGTACTCCTCCAGCGGCTTGTCGAGGAGCTTGGTGATCCCCTCGCGCGGGACCAGGCGCAGCACCGGGGAGCCCTCGGCGAGCAGCGCCTCGACCTTGTCGCGCAGCGCGGTGACGTACTCGATGTCCTGGGTGGAGGGGTACGGGCTCTTCTTCCGCTCCAGGACCGACTGCGGCAGCACGTGCGCGGCCGCCGCGCGCAGCAGGCTCTTCTCCCGGCCGTCGAAGTTCTTCATCTCCCACGGCACGTTGTAGACGTACTCGACGAGCCGGTGGTCGGTGAACGGGACGCGGACCTCCAGGCTGGTGGACATCGAGATCCGGTCCTTGCGGTCCAGCAGGAACTTCTCCCAGTGCGTGATGTTGAGCCAGGTCAGCTCCTTCATCCGCTCCTCGTGCCGGGAGTCGCCGGCGAGCCGCGGGACCGCCTCCAGGGACTCGGTGTACCGGCGCTTGACGTACTCCTCCATGCCGAGCCGGTCCCAGAGCCCGATGTCCTTGATCGTGTCCAGGCCGCCGAGACGCCGCCAGGCGTCGTACCAGGGGAAGGTGTCCCCGTTCACGGCCTCCTCGTCGAAGAACCAGTTGTAGCCGCCGAAGATCTCGTCGGCCGCCTCGCCCGACAGCGCCACCGTGACCCGCTCCTTGAGCGCCTTGCACAGGTGGTAGAGCGAGTGCTCCATGTCGCCGGTGGAGACCGGCAGGTCCTGGGCGCGCAGCACGGCCGCGCGGACGCCCTCGTCGAGGATGTCGTGGTTCTCCAGCTCCACGACGATGTGCTCGGCGCCGGAGTGCTTGGCGACGTCGACGGCGTACGGGGTGTCCGGGTCCATCCAGATGCCGTTGTCGCGGAAGGTCTCGCCGTGGTCCTTGAAGTCGACCGAGAAGGCGGTGATCCGCTCGTCCGAACCCTGGTCGCGCAGCACCTTCGCGGCGAGCGCGGTCACGGCGCTGGAGTCCAGACCGCCGGAGAGCAGGGTGCCGACCTTCACATCGGCGATCAGCTGCCGCTCGATGATGTCCTCGAGCAGCTCGCGAACGGTGGCGATGGTGGTGTCGAGGTCGTCCGTGTGCGGGCGGGCCTCGAGCGTCCAGTACGTACGGGTGGTGGAGCCGGACCGGGAGAAACGGACCGTCGTGCCCGGGACGACCTCGCGCATTCCCTTGAAGACCGCGTGGCCGGGGGTGTTGATGATGGCGAAGATCTCGGCCAGGCCCTCGGCGTCGACCACGGCCTCCGCCTCCGGGTGGGCGAGGATCGACTTGGGCTCGGAGCCGAAGAGGACGCCGTCGACGGTGGGGTAGTAGTAGAGCGGCTTGACGCCCATCCGGTCGCGGACCAGGAGGAGTTCCTCGATGCGCGGGTCCCAGATCGCCAGCGCGTACATGCCGTTGAGCCGCTCGGCGAACGTCTCGCCCCACTCCAGATAGGCGTGCAGCACCACCTCGGTGTCGGACGCGGTGCGGAACTCGTGTCCGAGGGCGGTCAGTTCGTCCTTGAGCTCGCGGAAGTTGTAGACCTCGCCCGTGTAGACGAGGACGGGCTGCCCGTCGTCGCCGGGCTCGGCGTGCATGGGCTGGCGGCCGTTCTCCAGGTCGATGATGGAGAGACGGCGGTGGCCCAGGGCGGCGTGCCGGGTGAGCCAGATGCCGCCGTCGTCCGGGCCCCGGCACTCCAGGGTCCGGGTCATGGCCTCGGCGGTGTCGCCGCCGAGCGTCAGGTCGCGGTCGTAGGCGACCCAGCCGGTGAGTCCGCACATGGCGCCTCAGGTCCTTTCTCGAATGATCAGCGGGATGTACGGAGTCAGGGGCGGGGGACGGTGGCCGACGGGGTCCTCGGGACCGGGACCCAGCCGGCGGTGTCCCAGTGGGCGAGCTGGCGCAGCGCGGAGCGCTCGCCGATCTCGGCGACCCGCTGCCCGCCGAGGATCAGCGTGGAGGGCCGGTCCGGCGAGAACACCGGGACCGTCGGCGCGTTCGGGCTGCTCGGGGCCCGGCCGCGGGCGAAGGAGGACACCAGGTCGATGAAGGTGTCCGAGACGAGCTTCTCCAGCGGGCCGTCGCCGTAGTGCGGGGCGTTGACCGCGGAGCCGTAGGTGCCGAAGAGGAACTTGGACGTGGCCTCGTGCGGGGTGCCGGTCAGCGGCGGGGCGACCGGGTGTGCGAACTCCACCAGATAGCTGGGCACGTCGGGCCGCTCCCTGGCCTGCCGCTCGGCGAGCCGGGTGATCTGGTAGCGGAAGAGACTGTCGCCCCAGATCGCGCCCCAGATGGAGACCGGGTCCTGAGGGAGTCCGTCGATCGCCGCCGCCCTGCGGTACGCCGAGATCGCCGCGTCCACCTCGGTGTCGGCGACATGCACCGCGCCCTTGTGCAGCACGGCGCGGATCGCGGTGCGCAGGCTCGCGTCGTCGGAGGGGTGGGGGCCGGGGAAGGGATAGCCGGGCCCCGTGGTGAAGAAGGTGCCCTCGGTCCGGCCGTAGATCGACAGGGTGGGCAGCTCGGGGGTGGGCAGTTCGAAGTCGTGGCCGAGCATCCAGCGGTCGTCGACGACCGGTCCCTGGTACTCGCGCCAGGTGGATATCTCCCGGTCGACGGGGCTGCCGGAGAAGATCTTCTCCCAGGTGTCCTTGAGCCGGGCGGCCTCCACGGAGCGCAGGCCCCGCACGGTGGTGCCGAGCTTGCGGGCGACCAGTTCGAAGACCCGGTGGGAGTCCTCCCTGCTCATCGAACTCGCCGGTTCCCAGACGTGCTTGACGCTGATCGGGACGATCCGGCGGACCGTGCCGCGCAGCTCGGGGAGCAGCCCGAGCTGCCAGGTCGAGGAGCCACCGGCCGAGGTGCCGGCCAGCGTGATGTTGTGGGGGTCGCCACCGAAGGCGGCCGCGTTGCGGCGCACCCAGTGCAGCAGCGCCACCTGGTCCTGCAGGCCCCAGTTGGAGTACCCGCCGGTGCGATCGTCGAGCAGGTCCTCGTGCAGACCCCAACCCAGCGCGCCCAGCCGGTAGTTGAAGGTGACCACGACCATGTCGCCGTGGGCGGCGGGCCGGGCGCCGTCGAAGTCCGGCTCGCTGCCGGCGCCGAGGAACCAGCCTCCGCCGTGGATGTAGACCACCACCGGCCGGGCGCCGCCGGTGTCCGGCGTCCAGACGTTCGCGTACAGGCTGTCCTCGCTGGAGCCCGGCAGATACGACTGGTACGAGACGGGCGCGAACGCCGTCGCGTCCCGCACCCCGTGCCAGGGGACGACCGGGCGCGGCGAGCGGTAGCGCAGCTCGCCGACCGGGGGAGCGGCGTAGGGCACCCCGCGGAAGACGGACAGGCCGCCGGCCCGTTCGCCCCTGATCAGACCGCCGCTGACGCGGGTGACGACACTCGTGGTCCCGGTGCCGCCGGCCGTCGTGGCGCCGCCACCCGTCTCCGCCGCCGAGGCCACGCCGCCGCCCGGTACGGTCACCGCCGCCGCCACTGCTGCGGCGGCCGCGACGACCGTACGTCTCCGTGGCATGGGTGGCGGTTCATGTCCAACTCCCGACCGGTCCATAAACAAAACTCCCCGGGTAAGCGAATGCCGAAAGACGGCGCGTCGAAGAGTGACGACGCTGCGAGGGTGCCGCACCTCCTGGCCTCGGCCAATGCGCTTCGGCGTACTCAGTCAGGTCAGTCGGAGCGGCATCCGAACCGGTGTCACGGTGACCTGACGTATTCACCCGCGAACCTTTGAGCACACCCGCAGGGGATCGGCAGGATCCAGGCATGACAACGTCGATTCTGGACTCCCGCCCCCTTTTCGAACTGGGCGCCGAGATTCATATCGCGGCCTCCGCCGACAAGATCTACTCGATCGTCAGCGACATGCATCGGCATTCCGAGTGGAGCTCGGAACTCCAGCGCGGCCGGTGGCTGTCCGGAGAGCCCGGGCAGGTCGGTTCGATCTTCGAGGGTGAGAACTTCCGCAGCGACGACGTCGTGTCCTGGGCGCCGCTCATCCGCGGCACCTGGCACACGAAGTCGGAGGTCGTGGAGACCACTCCCGGCCGTGCGTTCCGCTGGAAGATCCACTCCAAGACCGGTGCGCCGCAGGAACTCACCTGGTCCTTCCTGCTGGAGCCCGCCGAGAACGGTGCCACGCTCTCCCAGACCTTCCGCATGGGATACGCCTCGCCCGGAATCCACGAGATCACGAAGGACATGGACGAGGCGGGCAAGCAGAAGTTCATCGCCGACTGGACGGTGAAGATGACCCGGGACATCACCGAGACCCTCGGCAAGATCAAGGTCGTCGTCGAGAAGGACTGACGCCACCGCCACCAGGAACGACGCATCGACGGGCCGGCCCCACAAGGGCCGGCCCGTTGCGCGACGCCCGGCCCCACGAGACCCCCACACCCCCACAGCCCCCCACACCCCCCCCACAGAGCACGGAGATGCGGGCGCGCACAGGGTGCGCCCACGACGAGGGGAATCCCCATGCTTTCCAGACGACGGTTCATCGGTGCCGCCCTGGCAACAGGCGGCACGGTGGCCACCGGCGCAGCACTGACCCCGCTGCTCGGCGCGGCATCGGCCACAGCGGCCGACGCGACCGCCGTCCCGTTCTTCACCCAGCCGATGCCGCTGCCGCAGGTCATCGTGCCCAGCTCGACCGCCAACGGCGTCGACACCTACAACATCTCGATCAAGCGGACCACCAAGGAGATCCTGCCCGGACAGCTCACCGAGGTCTTCACCTTCAACGGCGGTTTCCCCGGGCTCATCCGGGCCACCTCAGGCCGCCCGGTCGTCATCAACCAGTACAACAAGCTGGACATGCCGGCCTCGATCCACCTGCACGGCGGGCACGTCGCCTCCGAGCACGACGGCGATCCGATGGCCACCATCGCCCCCGGCGGCGTCCGCACGTACCACTACCCGAACCGGCAGGCCCACGCCCCGCTCTGGCTGCACGACCACGCCCACCACATGGAGTCCGAGCACGTCTACCGCGGCCTCTCCGCGTTCTACCTGCTCACCGACGCCGAGGAGAAGGCGCTCCCGCTGCCCTCCGGGGTGTACGACGTGCCCGTCATGCTGCGCGAGGGGCATTTCGACGCGGCCGGGCAACTCGTCTACACCATGGACGACTTCCGTAGCCGGTCCACCATCCTGGCCAACGGAAAGGCATGGCCGTATTTCCAGGTCGCGGCCCGCAAGTACCGCTTCCGGCTGCTCAACTCCACCAATCTGCGGTTCTTCACCCTGCGGCTCGCCGACGGTTCACCGTTCGTCCAGATCGGCTCCGACGGTGGCCTCCTGGAAAGGCCCTTCTCCACCGACACCGTCGCCCTCTCGCCGGGCGAGCGGGCCGAGGTCGTCATCGATTTCTCGCGCTACCCCGTCGGCACCCGGCTCGTCCTGGAGAACACCGAAGGCCCCGGACCGGCCGAACTGACCGGCAAGGTACTGCGCTTCGACGTGGTGAAGACCACGACCGACCCGAGCGCCGTACCCGCCACGCTGCGCACCCTGCCCGCTCTGCCGGCCGTCACCGGACAGCGGACCGTCGTCATGAGCATGGACGAGGACGGGCGGCCCGCCCCGCAGGGCTATATGGACGGAAAGGTCTACGACCACGGTCGAATCGACAACACCGTCCCCTGGGGCGGTTCTGAAATCTGGACGGTGACCAACAGCAATCAAGCCATTCCGCACAACTTTCATATTCACCTGGTGCAGTTCCGTGTACTGACACGGAACGGAAATCCGCCCGGACCGGCAGAGGCGGGACTCAAGGACACGATCCGCGTCATGCCCGGCGAGACGGTGAAGTTCCAGGCAACATTCGACAGCTATCGCGGAAAGTACCTGTACCACTGCCACATGCTCGACCATGCGGCCATGGGAATGATGGCCCAGATGGAAGTCGTGTGAACGGCGCACGAACCGACCTGATGGATTCTCGGCCCACTTGACGGAGTCCGGCCGACTCCATTGGCCGCGTACCGGCCAACGGCAGATGATTCGAACGAATTCCGGGCCGGCCGGCCCCGTCACCGGCCGGCCCTTTTCGGATCTCCGCCTCGAGGAATGCCGCCCGCACCGTCGTCCCGTCGTCTTAGGAGAGACTCCCTGTGGACAACACCCTGCTCGACATCCGGCAAAGGCCGGCTCTGCAACAGCCCGTGTGGGACGACGCGTCGCAGGTGGAGCGCGTACGGGAGGAGTTGAGCGTCCGCCCCGCCCTGGTCAGCCCGCAGGACGTGCACACCCTGCGCACGCTCCTCGCCAGGGTCGCCGCCGGCGAGGCCGTGATCGTCCAGTCCGGCGACTGCTCCGAGGACCCCGACGAGTCCACCGCCCAGCACGTCGCCCGCAAGACCGCCGTGCTCGACCTGCTCGCCGGCGCCATGAAGATGATCACGCACAAGCCGGTGATCCGCGTGGGCCGCATGGCCGGCCAGTTCGGCAAGCCGCGCTCCAACGACACCGAGAAGGTCGGCGAGCTCGAACTCCCGGTCTACCGCGGTCACATGGTCAACGGCCCCGAACCCGACCCGGAGTCCCGCCGACCCGACCCGCTGCGCCTGCTCACCGGCTACATGGCCGCCAACGACATCATGGGCCACCTCGGCTGGCGTAAGCCCGTCGGCCGCCCGGTCATCGACCCGCCCGTGTGGACCAGCCACGAGGCGCTGCTCCTCGACTACGAGGTGCCGATGCTCCGCCGCGACGACGAGGGCCGGCTGCTGCTTGCCTCCACCCACTTCCCGTGGGTCGGCGAACGCACCCGCCAGACCGACGGCGCCCATGTCGCCCTGCTCGCCGAGGTCGTGAACCCGGTCGCCTGCAAGGTCGGCCCCCGCATGACCCCCGACGAGCTGCTCACCCTCTGCGAGATCCTCGACCCGGCCCGCGAGCCCGGCCGGCTCACCCTCATCGCCCGCATGGGCGCCGACACGGTCGCCGAGAAGCTGCCGCCGCTCGTCGAGGCGGTCCGCGCCGCCGGGCACCCGGTGATCTGGCTGACCGACCCGATGCACGGCAACACCGTCACCGCCCCGGGCGGGCTCAAGACCCGCTACACCACCACCGTCGAGCGCGAGATCTCCGAGTTCCAGCTCGCCGTGCGCTCCTCCGGCGGCATCGCGGGCGGCGTCCACCTGGAGACCACGCCCGAGGACGTCACCGAGTGCGTGCTCGGCGAGCAGTGGGTCGGCCGGTGCGGCGAGAACTACACCAGCTTCTGCGACCCGCGGCTCAACCCCGGTCAGGCCGTCTCCGTCATCTCGGCCTGGCGCGCCTGACATCACCCCTCAGGGAGGAACTGCCATGCAGGACAAGATCGCGCTCGTCACCGGAGCCGCGGGCGGCATCGGCGCCGCGGTGGTCCGCGCCCTCGCCGAACGCGGCGTGACCGTCGCCGCCGTCGACCGGGACGAGTCCGCGCTCAAGCAGCGCGTCGCGGCCTTCGTCGTCGAGGGCCTGCCCGTCGAGGCGTTCCCCGCCGACGTCACCGACAGCGCCCAGGTCACCGCCCTGGTCGACGAGGCCGAGCGGCGCCTCGGCCCGATCGACTACCTCGTCAACGCGGCCGGCGTCCTGCGCCTCGGCCCCGTCCGTACCTTCTCCGACGAGGACTGGGCGGCCACCTTCGCCGTCAACGCCACCGGTGTCTTCCAGGTCTCCCGCGCCGTCGTCGACCGGATGATCCCGCGCGGCTCCGGCGCGCTCGTCACCGTCGCCTCCAACGCGGCCAACACCCCGCGCAGCGAGATGGCCGCGTACGCCGCCTCCAAGGCCGCCGCGTCCCTCTTCACCAAGTCGCTCGGCCTGGAGGTCGCGCCGTACGGCATCCGCTGCAACCTGGTCGCGCCCGGCTCCACGGACACCCCGATGCTCTCCTCGATGTGGCACGACGACTCCGGGCCCAAGGGCACGATCGAGGGCCGTCCCGAGCAGTTCCGCGTCGGCATCCCGCTCAAGAAGCTGGCCCTGCCCACCGACATCGCCGCGGCCGTCGTCTTCCTCCTGTCCGACCAGGCGTCCCACATCACCCTGCACGACCTCACCGTCGACGGCGGTGCGTCCCTCGGCGCGTAGGGCGCCCGCGGCGCCGGGCTTCCAGCCACCCCTCCATCCACCCGTACCCGAGAGGACCGCCATGGCCGGGATACCTCCCATCGAGGCCTATCCGTTGCCGACGGCCGGCGCGCTGCCGCCGGCCACCCCCCACTGGTCCGTGGACCCCGACCGCGCCGTGCTGCTCGTCCACGACATGCAGCGCTACTTCCTGGCGCCCTTCCCCTCGCCGCTGCGCGAGGAGATCATCGCGAACGCGGCCCTGCTCCGCGACCGTTGCGCGAGCCACGGCATCCCCGTCGCGTACACGGCGCAGCCCGGCGGCATGACCCCCGAACAGCGCGGTCTGCTCGCCGACTTCTGGGGCCCGGGGATGCGCCTCGACCCCGTCGACCGTGAGATCGTCGAGCCGCTCGCGCCCGCGGCGGGCGACTGGCTGCTCACCAAGTGGCGCTACAGCGCCTTCTTCAAGACGGACCTCCTGGAGCGGATGCGGTTCCACGGCCGCGACCAGCTGATCATCTGCGGGGTGTACGCCCACATCGGCGTGCTCGCCAGCGCCGTCGAGTCGTTCACGAACGACATCCAGACCTTCCTGGTCGCCGACGCTCTCGGCGACTTCACCGAGGACGAGCACCTGTCCGCCCTCGCGTACGCGGCCAAGCGCTGCGCCGTCGTCACCACCGCCAAGGAGGTGCTGGGGTGAGCACACCGGCCCGTACCGACCTGCTGAGCCGCATCCTCGGCCCGAACCCGCCGGCCTTCGCCGTGCTGCACCGGCCCGAGACGACAGGACCCGGCGCCCTCGACCTCCTGACCGGCGACATCTCGCTGCCCGCGACCCTCGCCGACCTGCCGGTACAGCAGGACGGGGGCGCCGGGCGGCACGAGGTCCTCGCCGTCGTCCCGTACCGCCAGATCGGCGAGCGCGGCTACGACCGGAACGACGACGGCGCCCCGCTCATCGCCATGAGCGTCACCGAGCAGACCACCGTCCCGCTCGACACCGTCCTGGCCGCGATCCCCGACGTCCCGATCACGCTCGCCGACGGTCGCTTCGACGTCGACGACGACGCGTACGCCGAGATCGTGCGCCGCGTGATCGCCGACGAGATCGGCACCGGCGAGGGCGCCAACTTCGTCATCCGCCGCTCCTTCACCGCCGAGATCACCGACTACGGGCCCGGCAGCGCACTGACCTTCTTCCGCCGGCTCCTGGAGCGCGAATCGGGTGCGTACTGGACGTTCCTGATCCACACCGGGGAGCGCACCTTCGTCGGGGCGTCCCCCGAACGGCACGTCAGCCTCGCCGACGGCACCGCCGTGATGAACCCCATCAGCGGCACGTACCGCTACCCGGCCTCCGGCCCCACCCTCCCCGGCGTCCTCGACTTCCTCGCCGACCGCAAGGAGGCCGACGAGCTGTACATGGTCGTCGACGAGGAGCTGAAGATGATGGCCCGGATCTGCGAGGGCGGCGGCCGGGTCGTCGGCCCGTACCTCAAGGAGATGGCCCGGCTCGCCCACACCGAGTACTTCATCGAGGGACAGACCGACCGCGACCCGCGCGAGATCCTGCGCGAGACGCTGTTCGCCCCGACGGTGACGGGCTCGCCGCTGGAGAGCGCCTGCAAGGTGATCTCCAAGTACGAGCCGCAGGGCCGGGGTTACTACAGCGGGGTCGTCGCCCTCATCGGCCGCGACGCGCTCGGCGGCCGTGCCATGGACTCCGCCATCCTCATCCGTACCGCCGACATCGACGCGGGCGGGCGGGTCTCCATCGGAGTGGGGGCGACGCTGGTGCGCCACTCCGACCCCGAGTCGGAGGTCGCCGAGACCCGGGCCAAGGCCGCCGGACTGCTCTCCGCGCTCCAGGACGACGGCGGGTCCCGTTTCCGCGCGCACCCGCGGGTGCGGGAGGCGCTGGAGCGGCGCAATGCCACGATCGCCGACTTCTGGCTGGCGACGGGGTCGGGCCCGGGCCGGCCCGACCCCGCCCTCGCCGGACAGCGGGTTCTGATCGTCGACGCCGAGGACACCTTCACGTCGATGATCGGGCAGCAAGTGCGGTCGCTGGGACCCGAGGTGACGGTCCGTCGCTTCGACGAGGGCTACGACTTCGAGGGCTACGACCTCGTGATCATGGGCCCCGGGCCCGGAGATCCGCGCGAGGCCGGGCACCCCAAGATCGCGCATCTGCGGGAGGCCGTCGCGGGCCTGCTGCGCGAGCGCCGGCCGTTCCTCGCGGTCTGCCTCAGCCACCAGGTCCTCAGCCTGCACCTGGGCCTGGAGCTCGCCCGCCGTGACGTGCCCAACCAGGGCGTGCAGAAGGAGATCGACCTCTTCGGCGCGCGGGAACGGGTCGGGTTCTACAACACCTTCGCCGCTCGCAGCGACGCCGACCGCTTCCCGCACCCGGAGTTCGGCGCGGTCGAGGTCAGTCGGGACCCGGACACCGGCGAGGTGCACGCCCTGCGCGGCCCGCACTTCGCGTCGATGCAGTTCCACGCCGAGTCCGTGCTCACCCAGAACGGCCCGCGCATCGTCGCGTCGATGCTCGGCGGGCTGGTGAAGACCGGCGTGGTGCAGGCGGCCGGGTGAAGGCCGCGCGGTGAAGGCCGTCCCCCTCGCATGACCCACGGCGCCGCCCGGTATCGGGCGGCGCCGCTGTGTGCGTGGCACCGGAACTCCTCGGCCGCGGGGGGGGGCGTTCACGACCCGTTCAGGGGCGCGCCGCGCCGACTTCCACCCGGCCGAGCAGGGTCCGTCCGTCCGGCGCCAGGACCAGCTTCCGGTAGCGGCGGCCGGCGCGGTCGGCCTCGCTGAACTCGATCGCGCCCTCCGTGAGGGCGTGGATGTCGCCGAAGCCCGAGACCCCGATGCCCAGCAGCTTGAGCCGCGTCGGCCCGCCGCTGTCCGTGAACGGCGTGTGGTCGAGGCCGAGGAGCTGTCGGGCCACGGAGGCGGCCATCCGAAGGCCGGGGGCGAGGAGCCCGTGGCAGCGGCCTTCGACGGCGGCGCACTCGCCGACCGCCCAGATCCGCTCGTCCGCCGTGCGCAGCCGGTCGTCGACGAGGAACCCGCCGCGTTCGCCGGTCGCCAGACCCGCGCCCGCGGCGAACTCGTCACGGGGCCGTATCCCGGCGGAGAAGACGACGAGGTCCGCCTCGATCTCCGTACCGTCCGCGAGCCGCACCCGGTCCGCCTCCACGGACACCGTCGTCGCCCCGCAGTGCACCTCCACACCGAGGTCCCGCACCAGCGAGGCGAGGAGCCGCCCGCCGCCCGCGTCCACCTGGAGCGGCATCAGGCGCGGAGCGGCCTCCACCACGTGCGGGCGCATCCCGAGATGCCGCAGCGCGTCGGCGGCCTCCAGGCCGAGCAGCCCGCCGCCGATGACGACACCGGGGCGGCCGGGGCGCCCGGCGCGGACGGCGGCGCGGATCGCGTCGATGTCCTCGACGGTGCGGTACGTGAAGCAGTGCGGCCGGTCGTGGCCCGGGACGGGCGGTACGAACGGCCGGGATCCGGTGGCCAGGACCAGCGCGTCGTAGGCGAGGCGCGTCCCGTCGGCGCACCGCACGGTCCGCAGGTCCCGGTCGATCCCGGTCACGGTCGTCGAAAGGCGCACGTCCACCAGGGAGTCGGGGGCGGGCAGCGCGAGATCGGCGGGCGTCGGACCGGAGACGAGGGAGGAGAGCGCGACCCGGTCGTAGGCGCCGCGTGGCTCCTCCCCGAGGACGACCACCCGCCATCCGTCGGTCCGGTCCAGGGTGCGCAGCTCCGTGACGAGCCGATGCCCGACGGGCCCGTAGCCGGCGACGACCAGCGTCCGGCGGCTCACTCGACGCCCTCCGGGACGCGCAGCGCGGCACACACCGCACGGACGTCGTCGGCGCAGCCGCCGCAGCCGGTGGTCGCCCGGGTCGCCGCGGCCACCGCCCCGACGTCCCGCGCGCCGTCCTGCCAGGCACTCACGACGGCCCCCTTGCTGACGTTGTTGCAGTGGCAGAGCACGGCCTCGTCCGCCAGAGCGGTCGGATCGCCCGTCGCACCCCCGGCCCTGAGGCCGAGCAGGAGCGCGAGCCGGTCGGCGGGCACGGGACGACCCCGGTCGTACAACTGGGTCACGGCCGCGATCCCTTCGGGCATCCCGACCAGCACGGCCCGTGTCACCCTCTGCTCCGTGATCTCGATCCGCGCGTACCGTCCGCGCGCGGGGTCCGACAACGTCACCACCTCGTCGCTCTCCGTCCGCCCGGCCGCCCACCCGGGCGGGCCCAGACACACGAGGTCCAGGCCCGGGACCCGCGGCCGGACCACCGGGGGAGCGGGGGTGTAGGAGGCGTCGCCGCCCGTCAGGAGCGTGGCCAGGGTCTCCGCCTGGGCCAGGGCGCCCGCGAGGTCCGTGGTGTCCGTGCAGGCGCCGATCGCCCGGATCGACGGGTCGCTCGTGCGCAGCCGCTCGTCGACGACGATGCCGCGCCGGACCGTCAGACCGGCCCGCTCGGCCAGGGTGGCCTCCGGAGAGGTGCCGGTGCACCGCAGAACGGTGTCGGCGCCGAGTGTGTGGTCCGCCGGGACGTAGGTGTCGAGCCGTAGTTCGATCCCCCACGACTCCAGCCGCGCCGCCACCAACTGCCCGGCGAACTCGTCCAGTCGGTGGTGCATCGGGTACGGGCCGGAATGCGCGAGGACCACGCGGTGGCCGCGCCCGCGCAGTGCCGTCGCCGTCTCCACGCCCAGGACGCCCCCGCCCACCACGGCCACCCTGCCGCGCACCGGGCGGGCGCAGTCGGCCAGGGTGTGCACATCGCCGGTCGGCCGCGCCCCGGTCGCCAGGACCAGCGTGTCGTAGCCGACGCGCGTCCCGTCGGCGCACCGCACGGTCCGCCGCTCCCGGTCGACGGCGAGGGCCCGGAGGCCCGTCCGCACCCGTACCCCCGCCGGGGGCGGCGGCAGCGTCAGCGCGCCCGGGGGCAGGCTGCCGGCCAGGACCGAACCGAGCAGGGTGCGCTGGTACGCGGGGTGCGGCTCGGCGCCCAGGACGGTGACCGGGCCCTCGTGCCCGAGTGCCGCGAGGCGTGCGGTCAGCCGGTGGGCGGCGAGGCCGTTGCCCACGACCAGGATCCGCCCGTTCACGCGGTCACCGGGGCCTGCGCCGGCTCGCCACGTACGGCGCTCACGGGACCCTGCGCCGGCTCGACCCGTACCGCGCTCACCTTGAATTCCGGCATTCCGCTGCGCGGGTCGAGCGCCCCACCGGTGAGCAGGTTCGCCCGCCCCTCCCCCGGGAAGTGGAACGGGAGGAACACCGTGTCCGTCCGCAGGCTCTCCACCAGACGTACGCGTGCCACCACCGAGCCTCGCGCCGACACCACCCGGGCGAGCCCGCCGGCTTCCACACCCGCCCGCCGGGCCGTGTCGGGGTGGATCTCCACGTACGGCTCCGGCTCGGCGTCGTTGAGGCGTCCTACCCGCCGGGTCTGCGCCCCGGACTGGTAGTGGGCCAGAACCCGGCCGGTCGTCGCGTACAACGGCAGTTCGGCGCCCGGCATTTCGGCGGAGTCGCGGTGCTCGACCGGCAGGAAGCGGGCCCGCCCGTCCGGATGCGCGAAACCGTCCAGGAAGAGCCGGGGCGTGCCCGGATGCGCGGGCCCCGACGGCACCGCCGGGCACGGCCAGTGCAGCGCCTCGCCCGCGTCGAGCCGTTCGTAGCTCACCCCGGAGTAGTCCGCCCGGCCGCCCTCCGTCGCGCGCCGCAGCTCCTCGAAGATCTCCCGGGGCCGGGCCGGATACCGCTCGGCCGGCTCCCCGAGCCGTACCGCGAGCCCGCGCAGCACCTCCGGATCGCTCCGTACCCCCGGCGGCGGATCGAGCAGCGCGCGCCGGCGCAGCACCCGCCCCTCCAGATTGGTCAACGTGCCTTCCTCCTCGGCCCACTGGGTCACCGGCAGGACGACGTCCGCCATCCGCGCGGTCTCGGAGGGGACGAAGTCCGCCACCACCAGCAGGTCGAGCGCGGCGAGCCGCTCGGCGACATGCCCGGCATGCGGGGCGGAGACCACCGGGTTGGAGCCGAACACGAGCAGGGCGCGCGGCCCGTGGGCGGTCCCCAGCGAGTCGAGGAGTTCGTACGCGCTGGGTCCCGGTCCGGGAAGGGACGCGGCGTCCACGCCCCACACGCCTGCCACGTGCTCCCGCGCCGCGGGGTCGGTGATCATCCGGTAGCCGGGCAGCTGGTCCGCCTTCTGGCCCAGCTCGCGCCCGCCCTGCCCGTTGCCCTGGCCGGTCAGACAGCCGTAGCCGCTGCCCTCCCGGCCCGGAAGCCCCAGCGCGAGCGCCAGGTTGACGAACGCGGAGACCGTGTCGGCGCCCTTGCTGTGCTGTTCGGCGCCCCGCCCGGTCAGGACGTACGCCCGCCGGGCGTCGGCGAGCAGCCGCACCGCCTCCCGCTGTTCCGCGACCGGCACCCCGGTCACCCGCTCGGTCCGCTCCGGCGTCCACGGCAGCGCCCGCTGCCAGGCCGCCTCGAAACCGTTGGTCCGCTCCCGTACGAAGGTGTGGTCGAGCCGCCCGTCGAGCACCGCCAGCTGCAACAGGCCGAGCGCCAGGGCGAGATCGGTGCCGGGGGCCGGCCGCAGGTGCAACGCGGCGCGCGCGGCGGTCGGGGTGCGGCGCGGGTCGAGGACGATCAGCGCGGCCCGGTCCAGGTGGCGCATCAGCGGCGGCATCGTCTCGGCCGGATTCGCCCCCGCGAGGAGCACCACGTCCGCCCGCCCGAGATCGGTGACCGGGAAGGGCAGGCCCCGGTCGACGCCGAAGGCGGCGTTGGAGGCGGCGGCGGCCGAGGACATGCAGAAGCGGCCGTTGTAGTCGATCCGGCTGGTGCGCAGCGCGAGCCGGGCGAACTTGCCCAGCAGGTACGCCTTCTCGTTGGTGAGCCCGCCGCCGCCGAAGACGCCGACCGCGTCCGGGCCGTGCTCCCGCCGGATCTCCCGCAGCCGCCCCGCGACCAGGTCGAGGGCGGCGTCCCAGCCGACCGGGGCGAGCCGTCCGTCCCGGCCGCGCACCAGCGGCTCCCGCAGCCGGTCGGCCACGGTCAGTACGTCGGGCGCGGTCCAGCCCTTCTGACACAGGCCGCCCTGGTTGACCGGGAAGGCGGACGGGGCGACGGACACCTCGCCGAGGGCGTGGCTGAGTTTCGTACCGCACTGCAACGCGCAGTACGGGCAGTGCGTATGGACGGTTCGGGAGCCGGATCCGGCGTCAGACACGGGTGGCTCCACGTCGCACGGGCGGGGCTTCCAGCGGCCGGCTGGTACGGGCGGGGCGCAGATAGACCGCCCAGGTGACCGCCACGCACAGGGTATAGAAGCCGAGGAAGGAGAGGAAGGCGGGGGTGCCGCTGCCGCCCTCGGAGCCGTACGCCGCCCGGAAGGCCAGGTTCACCGCGACACCGCCGAGCGCGCCGACGGCGCCCGCGATCCCGATCACGGCCCCCGAGAGGCGCCGGGCGCGGGCGAACGCCGTCGTGGCGTCCCCGCCGTCCGTGACCTCACGGCCGGCCCGCTCGGCGAAGACGGCCGGGATCATCTTGTACGTGGAGCCGTTGCCGATCCCGGTGAGCACGAACAGGACGGTGAAGCCGGCCACGAACAGCCCGAACGACCCCTGTGCGGAGGCGAGGAGCAGCCCGCCGGTGCCGGCCGCCATCGCCACGAACGTCCACGCGGTCACCAGCGCCCCGCCCCAGCGATCCGCGAACCGGCCGCCGAAGGGCCGGGCGAGCGAACCGAGCAGCGGGCCGAGGAACGTGTACGAGGCCGCTTCGAGCGGGGTGGAGCCGAACTGCGTCTGCAGGACCAGACCGAAGGCGAAGCCGTACCCGATGAACGAGCCGAACGTGCCGATGTAGAGCAGCGAGATCCACCAGGTGTGCGCGGTGCGCAGGGCGTCGCGCTGGGCACCCTTCTCGCTCCGTACCGGCGCCAGGTTGTCCATCCGCAGCGCGGCGAGGAGCGCGACGGAGACGATCAGGGGGAGGTAGAACGCGGCGACGTAGGCGGGGTGCGTGTCGCCCGCGGTGGCGATGACGAGCAGACCGAGGAGCTGGACTACGGCGACCCCGAGGTTGCCGCCGCCCGCGTTGAGCCCGAGGGCCCAGCCCTGGTGGCGCTGCGGGAAGAACGCGGTGATGTTCGTCATCGAGGAGGCGAAGTTGCCGCCGCCGACGCCGCCGAGCGCGCCGATGACCAGGAACACCCACAGGGGCGTGCCGGGGCGTTGCACGAAGTACGCGGCGGCGGAGGCGGGGACGAGCAGGACGGCGGTGGCGAACACGGTCCAGTTGCGGCCGCCGAAGCGGGTGACGGCATGGCTGTACGGGAGCCTCAGCGCCGCGCCGACGAGGGTGGGGGTGACGACGAGGAGGAACTTCTCGCCGGGCGTGAACGGCAGGCCGATGCGTGGGGACATGAAGAGGACGAGGACCGACCACATGCTCCAGACGGAGAACCCGATGTGCTCGGAGGCGATGGACAGCACGAGATTCCGCCGCGCGATCCGCTTCCCGCGCGCCTCCCAGAACCGGACGTCCTCGGGATCCCAGTCCTCGATCCACCCGGACCGGGGCCGAGGCCCGGGCCCGGACCGAGGCCCGAGCCCGGACCGGGGGCCGTGGGTGTTCACGACGCGCCCTTCAGCGCCCGGTCCACCAGCGGGCCCGCCGCGCCCGTGTAGGCGGCCGGGTCGCACAGCGCGTCGACCTCGGTCCGGTCCATCACGCCCGCGAGCTCCGGGGCCTCCGCGAGGACCTCGGGCAGCGGGCGGGCGTCCCGGTCCGCCGTCACCGACGCCCAGGTGAGCAGCTCCTTCGCGGCGGCCTTCCCGAGGCGGGGCGCGAGGACGGCCGCGATCCGCTCGGAGACGATCTGGCTACCGGTGAGCGCGAGGTTCTCCCGCATCCGGTCGGCCCGCACCTCCAGGCCCTCGGCCAGCTCGACGGCCGTGTGCGCGGCGCCGCCGGTCAGCCGCAGGCACTCCCGCAGCAGCTGCCACTCGGCGTGCCACACCCCGGCCGAACGCTCGTCCTCGGCGACGAGGCACTGCGCCAACGCGCCCGCGAGCGCAGGCACTTGGAGGGCAGCGGACCGGATGAGCGTGGCCAGCACCGGATTGCGCTTGTGCGGCATCGCCGACGACGCGCCCCGCCCGGACCCGCCCGAGGGCTCGGCGACCTCCCCGACCTCGGTCCGCGCGAGCGACTGCACATCGATCGCGACCTTCCCGAGCGCCCCGGTCGCGAAGGCGAGCGCGAACGCCAGATCGGCGACGGGGGCCCGCAGCGCGTGCCACGGCACCAGCGCGCCCGCGAGACCGATCTCCTCGGCGAACGCCTCGAGGAGCCGGTCGTGATACGCCCCGGCGTCGAAGTCACCGACGGGCTCGGCACCGCCGTCCGGCGGGCCTTCGCCCGCCGCCAGCCGGGCGTACTCCACGTAACCCGCCAGCGTTCCCGCCGCACCGCCCAGGGAGACCGGGAGGGACTCCTGGACGCGGGCCAGGCGGTCGTCGGCCGAGAGGAGCAGGGTGTGCCAGCCGGCGGCCTTGAGGCCGAAGGTGGTCGGCACGGCGTGGAGGGTCAGGGTGCGGCCGGCGATCAGGGTGTCGCGGTGTCGTCGGGCGAGCTCGGCCAGCGCCACCGCCGTACGGGACAGGTCCGCGCGGATCAGCCGCAGCGCCCGGTCCGCGACCAGCATCGCGCCGGTGTCGAAGATGTCCTGGCTCGTCGAGCCCCGGTGGACGTACTCCGCCGCCGCCGGGTCCTCCGCCGCGACCACCCGCGTCAGCGCCTGCACCAGGCCGACCACCGGGTTCGCCGTCTCGCGGGCCGCGAGGGCCAGGGCGCGGACGTCCAGGCGCTCCGCGCGCGCCGCGTTGGAGACGGCCCGGGCCGCCGACTCCGGGACCGTGCCGAGCCGCGCCTGCGCCCGGACCAGCGCCGCCTCCGCGTCCAGCATCGCCTGCAGCCAGGCGATGTCGCCGACCGCCGCCTCCACGGGCGTTCCGGCTCGCACCGGTGACAGCAGCCCCGCGTCGTCGTAGGACCGGGTCACACGATCACCCCGGCGCCTCCGGTGGCCCCGTCCCGGCGGCCGCTCACACGATCACCCCGGCGAGCTCCGTCGTGGCCTCGCGCGTCACCGGCCGCACCCCCGCCGGCACATGCGCCGTCGGCGGCAGCGCGCACAGCGCCCTCGCGATCGCGTCCGAGTCGCCGAGCGTCACCGAGTCGACGCCCGGCCGGATCCCGGCCGCGGTCACCCAGTGCACGGACTCCGTCGGCACCCCGTACGCGAACCGGCGAGGATGCGGTCGGCCGCGGCCGTCCACCACCCGGTACGGCCGCTCGGTGACGGCCAGGCCCCCGGTCTCGTACGTCGTCCCGCAGGAACCGGCGATCCGGTACGGCGCCGCCTGGTCGGTGTCGAGCAGGTGCAGCATGAGCGGGTCCTGCGTCCGCCGCAGGTCCGGCTCGGGCAGCCGCGCCTCGATCAGCACCGCCGCGCGTACCGGCGGCCCGGGCACCGCGTCCGACGCGGCCACGAACGACGGCGCCGCCGCGTCGAGCCGGATCTGCGTGCCGGGACCGGTGACCTCCAGGACACCTGCCTCGATCAGCGCGATCATCTCCTCGATACGGGAGACCGGCGGGCCGATCGACAGGAAGCCGTTGAGCGGGGTGTACCAGCCCTCCAGGTCGTCCCGGTGCGAGTTGCCCTCCAGGCCGCCGTGGTCCACCGCGAGCCGGACCTCGTTGCGCAGGTCCCGCAGCACGTCCAGCGCCGCCTTGAGCGGGCCGTCGACGTTGCCCGCCTTCGCGTCGGCCACGTCCTGCTCCAGGTGGCCGATCAGCCACGTCCGGAGGTCGTCCCGGTCGGTGAACTCCCGCTCCCCGTAAGGGCGCGACAGCTTCTCCCAGTCCCAGCGACGGGGCTCCTCGATGCCGTACGAGGCCACCAGCTCGGCCCGGTCGGACTCCTCGGCCTCGGCCAGGTACCGGGTGGTGAACGCCTCGCGTTCGGCGCCGCGCCCCAGGGAGTCCAGGAGCGTGCCGTAGTAGACGCTCTCCACCTCCCGCGAGATCAGCGGCCACAGGTCCTGCGCGAAGTTCACCCGTTCGCCGTCGACGTTCCGGGCCCTCAGCCGGGCGATGAACTCCGGGGTCAGCAGCTGCGGCAGGTAACGCCCGTACGCGCCCTTCTGGTTCTCGCCGCGCGCGTGGTACGGCACCCCGCGCCGGGAGGACGCGAACAGCTTCGGCTCCCGCCCCGACGCGCGGTACACCAGGCGGCCGTCGCGCCGCTCGAAGACGCCGCCCCGCCCGGCCGTGAACAGCGCCATGTGGTCGAAGAAGTTGAGCCCGAGACCGCGCAGCAGCACGTGCTGACCGGGCTCGATCCCGCTCAGGTCCAGGTCGGCCGGGTTGGCGGGCGTGATGTAGCGCAGGTTGTGGATCCGGGCCAGGCTCGCCGTACGCGCCTCGCGGGCCGTCAGCCGGGCCGGCACGTGCCCCTGCGCGAGGACGACCCCGTCGAGGTGGTTGAGCCGGGTGCCGTCCTCCAGCCGCACGCCCTGCGGGCCGCCGGGCACCCCGTGGGTGTCGGCCATCGCGACCGCCCGCGAACGGTGCACGCGCACCGTGATGTGGCCCGGCGCGCGGGCCACCACCCGCTGGAAGGAGTCGTGCAGATACCGGCCGTAGAAGGCGCGCGAGGGGTAGGAGTCGGGCCCGAGCCGGCGCGCCTCCTCCAGGGTCGCCATGTCGTACCCTTCGGCGCCCGTCCTGTCGGCAGCCGCGCCGTCCTTGGTGAGCACGGCGAGCGCCGCGAGTTCCCGCGCCCACTCGTACAGGCTCGGCCCTTGCTCGATCGGCCCCTCGATCTGGGCACTGTCGTCCGTGTACACGGTCACCTGCGAGGCGACCGTGTTCATCAGCAGGTGCCGCGACTGCTCCGTGCGCCACACTGCTCCGGCGCCGGGCGCGGCCGGGTCGACGACATGGAGGGTCAGGGTCCGGTGGGTGGGCGCGATCCGCTCGTTGGCGCAGATCCGTTCCAGGACGGAGAGACCACGGGGGCCGGCACCGACGATGCAGACCTCGGCGTGCGTGTCGTTCATGCGTGATTCCCGCCGGTCGGGGCGGAACCGGCCGCGAGGATTCGCGCCAGCTCCAGCCGTTTGATCTTCGTGGTGGCTGTCTGGGGCAGGTCCTTCACCTGCCACTGGACCGGGTCCGCCATGGGCGGCAGCGTGGCCGCGGCCGCCTTCCAGGCCGCCGGGTCCAGCGGGCGGTCGTCCTTGGTGCACACCACCGGGACCGCCCGGCCGTCGGCGCCGGGGATGATGATGACCTCGGCCAGCTCCGGCAGCTTCCCGAAGAGCGTGTCCTCGGCGGCGAGCGTGGAGCCGAAGCCCTCGATCAGGTCGACCTCGCGGTCGAGCAGGTGCACACAGCCCCACTTGGTGCGGTAGCCGACATCGCCCATCCGCCACCAGCCGTCCGCGGACACCTGCTGGTCGTACCGCTCCTGCTCGCCGAGGTAGGTGACGATCCGGCCGTCGCTGCGCACCTCGATGTAGCCCGGGTTCTCCGGCGACGGCTCCTTGCCGTCCCGGCTCACCACCCGCACGTCCGTCATCCCCGGGAAGGGCTGCCCGACACAGCGCCCGTCGTCGTCGAGCGAGCGGCGCCGGGTGAAGGCGCGGACCACGGCCGGGCCGACCTCGCTCTGCCCGTACAGCTGGCCGAAGAGCGGCGCACGCCGCTTCGTCGCGCGCAGCAGGGTGTGCACGGTGCGCGGGTGGATCGCGTCGAAGGTGGAGGAGAACAGCTTCACGTTGGACAGCGGCCCGCGCGGGTCGTGTGCCAACTCCTCCCACTCCATGAAGGAGTTGGGGTGCGCCTCCAGGATGCCGGGCTTCAGCCGGGCGAACAGGTCGGCGGCCTGCCGGGGGTCCGGGTCGGCGAGCACGAGGATCGGGAAGCCCCGGAGGAGGGAGATCGCGAGCGCGGTGACGAGCCGCGAGTGCACGAACGACACGTGCATGGCGATCGTCTCGCGGCCCCGGATCAGCGCGGCAACGGCGGCGACCTGCGGCCGGTAGCGGGCCTCCAGGGTGCGGCCGGTGTGGACGGCCAGCTTCGGGGTGCCCGTCGTGCCCGAGGTGTGTGTGATCAGGGTCGGGTGCTCGGGCGGCATCGTCACCGACGGCACGCGCGGTACGCCCGCCAGGTCGGCCAGTTCGGTGGCGCGCTCGTGGCTGCCGGAGGCGAGGAGCACGTGTTCGGCCAGGTCGAAGACCTCGGCCGGCAGCTCCTTCTCCAGCTTCTGAGCGTCCGTGAGCAGGAACGGCCGGTCCGTGCGCCGCACCAGCTCCGCGGCCGTCGCGCCGTCCAGCGTCGGCGACAGGAGCACCGGCACGGCCCCGATGCGGGCGATGGCGCAGGACAGCAGCGTGATGTCGAAGCCGTCGGACTTGTAGACGACGACCCGCTCCCCGGGGCGTACCTTCGCCGCCCACAGCCGGGACGCGAAGTCGTCGATCAGGTCGGCGATCTCCGGGACCGTCGCGCGCCGCCCGAGGTCGGGCGCGATGTCGAGGTCGTGGTCGAGGATCACCACGTTCGCGGGATGGCGGGCGGCTGCTCGCTCGAACAGCGTGCCCAGCCGGATTCCACGGTTTCCAATGCGCTGCAGCAGCATGTCCCCAGGCTTTCGTCGGTAGAAATGCCGAGTTCGGCAGAGATCAGCGGTGATCAGCAGAGGTCGGCAAGGCGAATTCGGACCGCTCCCGCAGGAATGCGCGGGTGAAGAAGGGTGGACGGAGAATGGCCGAGTCATTTCGCCGTTCTCGGAAGGGGATACTGCTGAGCACCCGGGGAGGTGGTCAACGAAGCCATTCAAGGTACGTCAAGTCCGGTGCCCAACTCCTGTGCGTAGTGCAGGGCCGCGATGTTCATCCGCTGTGCGGCGTAGAAGCGTTGTGCGCCGTGGTTTCCCGTGCCCGTGTCGAGTTCCATGCGCACGCAGCCGGCCCGCCGGCCCCGCTCCCGCAGCTCGTCGAGGAGGCGCGCGCCGACCCCCGCCGAGCGGGCGGCGGGCGCGGTGACGAGGTCGTCGACGAAGAGCAACCGGCCTCGGCTGGTGGCCAGTACACGGTGCGAGGCGACGCCGAGGCAGCGACCGCTCGTGTCGTGGGCGGCGGTGAACACCAGGCCCTGCCGATGGGCCGCGGTCGCGAACTCCAGGAAGCCGTCCGCGTCCAGGCCGGGCCGCAGGGTCCGGATCAGGGGGCCGACGTCGGCGACGAGGGCCGGATCGCCCGGAGTCACATCGGTCATTGTCAATTCCATGAACGTCAGCCTAGGACCGTAATGCCGCACGTTCCGGCCGAGTTGACAGACCTTGGGGTACGGGGAGGAAATCGCGGGGCCGCCCTGCCAGTATCCGGGTATGCGCGCTGCCTTCATCGAAGAGCTCGGACCGCCGGACGCGATTCAATACGGAGAGCTGGCCGAACCACGCCCCGGGCCCACTGATGTTCTGGTCGACGTCCTGGCCACCACGGTCAATCCGGTCGACACGTTCGTCCGTTCGGGACTGTTCAGCACTCCGCTGCCCTTTCCCTTCGTGATCGGTCGCGATCTCGTCGGCCGGGTCGCGGAAAGCGGAGCGGGCGCCACCGGATTCACCACCGGTGATCTGGTGTGGAGCAACAGCCTGGGCCACGACGGGCGTCAGGGCGCCGCGGCCGAGAAGGCCGTGGTCGCCGCCGACCGGCTCTACCGGCTCCCGAACGGCGTCGACCCGGAGACCGCCGTCGCCGTGGTCCACCCGGCGGCCACCGCGTACCTCGGACTGTTCACGCACGGCCGCGTGCGGGCCGGGGAGACGGTGGTGGTCGCGGGAGCGGCCGGGAACGTCGGCAGCGCGATGGTCGCCCTCGCCGTGTGGGCGGGGGCCCGGGTGATCGCCACCGCCCGGCAGCGGGACGCGGCGTACGTCTCCTCGCTGGGAGCGTCGGAGGTCTTCGACTACACCGATCCCGCCGCGCACGAGCTGATCCGGAAGGCGGCCCCGGACGGTGTCGACGCGTATCTCGACGCGTCCGGCACCAACGACCTCGCGCACAGCGTGGAGCTGCTGGCCCTCCGGGGCCGGATCGTGCTCCTCGCGGGTGCCCGCAGCCGCCCCGTCCTGCCGGCCGGACAGCTCTACATGAAGGACGGCTCGATCGCCGGCTTCGTCATCTCGCACGCCACCACGGCCGAACTGGCCGAGGCCGCCGAGGCGATCAACCACCTGCTCGCCGCCGGGCTGCTGTGTCCGCGCGAGGTCGAGGTCCGTCCGCTGAGCGAGGCCGCCGAGGTCCACCGCCGCATCGAGACGCTGGGCCCGCACGGCACCCGCCTCGTCCTCCGTACGACGGAGTCCTGACCACTACGGAGTTCTGACGATCACGGGCCGACCGCCCGTCCCCCTGCGACCACCTTCCGCCTTCCCCCCGGCGGAAGGTGGTCCCACGACACCGCTCCCCGTGCCCGGCGGTGCTCCCGCCACCCCGCCCACGCGGCGGGAACTAAGTGGCCGAGGTCACCGTTGACCGTCTCCTGGAGCCGAATTAGTTTCGGCCAGCGGTACGGGTTTCCTTCGGGGCTCCCGGTTTCTCTCAACAACGGGGGTTGGGACATGTCCAAGCACGGCGCGGACGGCGGCGGGGGCACCGACGCGCTCACGGTTCTGGAGCTGCTGGCCCAACAGGCCCCGCCCAGCCGCTACAAGTCGTTGCTCGGCGAGGCCCGCGACGCGGGCGCGCCCGCCGGCGAACTGGCCCGGCTCGAACGGGCCGTCCACCTCGCCACCGGCATCTCCTCCTCCTTCGACCGCCGTGAACAGCGCGAGGCCGGCCTCGCTGCCCTCGTCGACACGGCCCGCGACCTGACGCTGCCGTACGACCTCGACAGCCTGCTGCGGGTGATCACCCGCCGCGCCAAACGGCTCCTCGACTTCGACATGGCGTACGTCAGCCTGCGCGACACCGACGGGTCCTCGTTCATCCACACCACCGAGGGGTCCCACACCGGGCTCACCACCGGCCTGCGCGTCCTCGACGGCCACGGCCTCGGCGGCGAGGCGCACACGCACGGGGAACCGGCCTGGACCGCCGACTACCTGGAGGACGACCGCTTCCCGCACGCGCGGGCGGTCGACGAGTTCGTCCGGGCCGAGGGGCTGCACGCCGTCATGGCCGTGCCGATGCGCAGCGGTGACACGACCGTCGGCGCGCTGTACGGGGCCGACCGCAGGGTCCGCCACTACACGCCCGACGAGATCGGGCTGATGTCCTCGCTGGCCGACCTGGCCGCCGTGGCCATCGAGAAGGCCGGTCTCCTCGACCAGACCCGGGCCGAGGTGACCGAACTGGAGCTGGACAGTTCCCGGGCCCGGACCAGCCTGACCCGGATGCGGCACGTCAGCGAGGCGCACAGCCGGATCATGAACCTCGTCCTGGCGGGCGGGGACCTGTGCAACGTGGCCAAGGCGGCGGGCGACGCGCTCGACGGCACCGTGATGATCCGCGACCCGGGCGGCCGCAGCCTCGCCTCGGGCGGTGACATCCCGGGCCTCGACGAGGAGTCCGTGGCCAAGGCCTCGCTGGACGCGCACGCCGGCCGCCGGCCCGTCGTGACCGGCGACAACACCTGGGTCGCGCCCGTCATAGCGGGGTCCGAGGACCTCGGTGTGCTGGTGATGCGGGCGGCGACCGGACTGACCGGGGAGGACGAGCGGCTGCTCGAACTGGCCGCGCAGTCCGTCGCGTTCCTCCTGCTGATGCAGCGCTCCACGGCCGTCGCCGAGGGCCCCGTCCGCGACGAGCTCCTGGACGACCTGATCGCCGACCCGCAGCACGCCCCGCCGCAGCAACTGGTGCAGCGCGCGCGCCGCCTCGGCATCGATCTGCGCAAGCCGCACGTCCTGGTGGTGGCCCGGCCGGAGGGCGGGGAGCAGGGGCGGGCGGTGGTGTGGGCGTCCTCGTACGCGTACCGGATGTCCGGTCTGAAGACGGTGCAGGGTGGCTGCCTCGTGCTGCTGCTGCCCGGGGTGGAGGCCTCGGCGGCCGCCCGTGCCGTCTCCGGCGAGCTGTCCCCGCTGCTCGGCCATCCGGTCTCGGTCGCCGCGGCGGGCCCGGGCTGGAGCCCGGACGGTGTGGGGCGGATGTATCTGGAGGCCATGCGCTGCCTGGACGCCATGAGCGCGCTGGGCGGTTCGGGGTCCGCCGCGTCCGTGCAGGACCTGGGGTTCCTGGGGCTGCTGCTCTCCGACGACCACGACGTGGACGGCTTCATCGAGTCGGCGATCGGTCCCGTACTGGAGTACGACGCCGAACGGTTCACCGATCTGACGCGCACACTGGAGGCGTACTTCGCCTCGGGCGGCAGCCCCACCAACGCGGCGGAGGCGCTGCACGTCCACCCGAACACGGTCTCGCGCCGACTGGAGCGGATCAGTGAACTCCTCGGCGCGGAGTGGCAGAAGCCGGGCCAGGTCCTGGAGGTCCAGCTGGCGCTCCGCCTCCAGCGCACCCGCGACGTCCTGGCCCAGCAGCGCGGCGCGGACCCGGCCCGCCCGGCCCCGGACCAGGCCCGTTCCACCACGTGACCCGCCGGGGCGGGGGCCCGGTGGCGCGCCCCGCCCCGGCCGGTGTCGGTCGGGCGCCGGTGTCGGTCGGCGGCCGGTGTCAGCCGGCCGAGCCGTACGCCGCGTCCCAGTCCGTCGCCAGGACCGTCGCCGCGTGGGCCGCCGAGGCCAGGGTGATGTGGCGGTGCCAGCCGCGGAACGAGCGGCCCACGAAGTCCCGCAGCCCCGCCCCCTCGCCGACCTGGGTGAAGTCGCGCTCCACCCGTCCGGCCAGCTTCGTCAGCCGGAGCAGCGAGCCGACCGTCGAGCCGGTCAGATCGGTGATCCACAGCCGGGACGGGGGCCGTCGCGCGTCGTCCCACTCGCCGAGCAGCAGCAGCGGACGCATCCGTTCCCCCGCGGGCGCCGGCAGCGCGACCCGTACCACCGTCGCCAGCGACGTACGGGAGGTCCGCGAACCGGTCGCGGTGTCCAGCCAGCCGACCGGGCGGCGCAGGCCCTTGAGCGACTCCAGGATCTGCTGGGCCGGCAGCGGCCCGGCGCCGAAGCCGGGCAGCGCCCGGTCCGCGACCGCGAGCCGGCACGTCGCGCCGATCCGGGCGACGACCGGAACACCCGCGCCGGCCAGCCGGTTCAGCGCCGCGCGCCCCGCGCCGCCCCGGATGTCGAGCAGCACCGGCTTGCGGGTGACGTCCTGCCAGCGCGCCGTGTCGAGCGCCGCGGCGACGGCGCACTCCTCCATCGTCTCCTCGCCCGCACCCTCCGGAACCTCCGCGCGGTCGCGCCGGGTCCGGTCCTTCACCCACGGATCGGGCAGGAACAGCCGCCAGTTGACCGGCACGCTCAGCTCCTCGGCGGCGAACCACACCCCGAACGCCTGCTGGCCCCGGAAGACCTGTCCGCGCTCGGGGTCGAACCGGCGGTCCACGCCCACCGAGTGCTCGCCGGCCTTCGGTATCGGCATCGACCGCACGACCCACGCCTGCGGGCAGCTGTTCTGCTCCAGGAACCCGGCGAGCGCGGCCCGCATGGGCCGCCAGTCCCAGGTGGAGCTGGAGATGAAGTGGTGCAGGCTCTGCTCGGCGGCCGGCCCGCCGATCTGCGCCGCGATGTTACGGATGGACTTGCGGCCCTGTGCGGTCAGCAGCCCCCGAAGATACTGCTCCGCCTTCAGCCGCTGGTCGCGCCGGGGGAACCCGGAGAAGAGCGTGGCACAGAGCTCGTCGTAGACATCGTCGGCCACCGCGTTCCGGTACGCCACGGGGTGCGGCCCGTGCCCGGTGCGGTGCTGGATTCCCAGTGAATCGAGAAGGGTCCTGCGCTTGGTTGCGACGGATGTACTCACGACACTCCTGCCTACGGTTTTGCAGCTCCCTCCAGCTGCCCCTCCACCGTCGCCCGAGCGGCACCCGTGGCACGAGGTGTACCCGGCACCCGTCTGGGCCGCCGGATGGTGGTCGGACCACCGTCGCCGGCTCGGGGAGTGCCGCAACGGGTGCCGGGCGAAGGTCGGACGGGGGGTCGGGTGTGGCCGGACCACCAGAGGCCGGGGGACCGGCCGCCGGGCCGGCGCCGGGACGGCATACCCGGTGGGGGTGATCTGACAGACTTGGCGGCCCGGCTTTGACCGGGGTGCGGCCCGGGTCGACCATCGCAGAACGAGGCGGCACGGGCCGGTCCCTGGTTAATGCCCCAGGCCAGGGACCGCGCCTGTCCGCCTCGCTCAATTCCCGGAGGATTCCGCTTACGCGCTCCTCCGCTTACGCGCTCCTCCGCTTACGCGCCCTCCGTTTACGCGCCCTTTGCTCCCGCGCCCGTTGCTTCCGCGCCGGCCTCCGCGTCGCGCGCCGCCACCCGGGCCGCATGGGTCGGCCCCGCGGGCACCCCGGCCGGGCGCAGGCTCTCCATCTCCTTGCGCAGCACCGGGACGACCTCCTCGCCGAGCAGATCGAGCTGCTCCAGGACCGTCTTCAGCGGCAGACCGCCGCTGTCCACCAGGAACAACTGCCGCTGGTAGTCGCCCACGTACTCGCGGAACGACAGCGTGCGGTCGATGACCTCCTGAGGGGAGCCGACCGTGAGCGGGGTCTCGCGCGTGTACTCCTCCAGGGACGGACCGTGGCCGTAGACGGGCGCGTTGTCGAAGTACGGGCGGAACTCCCGTACCGCGTCCTGGGAGTTCTTGCGCATGAACACATGGCCGCCGAGGCCGACGATCGCCTGCTCGGGGGTGCCGTGGCCGTAGTGCGCGTACCGCCGGCGGTAGAGGCGGACCATCTTGGCCGTGTGTTCCTTGGGCCAGAAGATGTGGTTGGCGAAGAAGCCGTCGCCGTAGTACGCGGCCTGTTCGGCGATCTCGGGGGAGCGGATGGAGCCGTGCCAGACGAACGGCGGGACGCCGTCCAGCGGGCGGGGCGTCGAGGTGAAGCCCTGGAGAGGCGTACGGAAGCGGCCTTCCCAGTTCACCACGTCCTCCCGCCACAGCCTGTGCAGCAGCGCGTAGTTCTCGATGGCGAGCGGGATGCCCTGCCGGATGTCCTGCCCGAACCACGGGTACACGGGCCCGGTGTTGCCGCGGCCCATCATCAGGTCGACGCGCCCGTCCGCGAGGTGCTGGAGCATCGCGAAGTCCTCGGCGATCTTCACCGGGTCGTTGGTGGTGATCAGCGTGGTGGACGTGGACAGGATCAGCCGCTCCGTACGGGCCGCTATGTGCCCGAGGAGGGTCGTCGGGGAGGACGGCACGAACGGCGGGTTGTGGTGCTCACCCGTCGCGAAGACATCGAGCCCGACCTCCTCGGCCTTGCGGGCGATGGCGACCATCGCCTTGATCCGCTCGTACTCGCCCGGTGTGGTCCCGTCGGTGGGATCGGTGGTCCTGTCCCCGACGGTGAAGATTCCGAACTGCATGACACAACACTCCAAGCCGCCCCAGGAAGGAAGTCCGTCCTCTTCATAGTGCACGAGCCGGAGCAGAAACGGAAACTTATCCGGAAAGCCTCGGCCATGGTGACGAAGTCGGTCGCCGCCACTGGACGAGCCTGCGCGGGACACCCACCCTCACAGCCATGACTCCCGTACGAGACGCGCAACCGCCCGTCGTCACCGCCTGGTCGGACATCGGCTGTCCCTGGGCCTCGCTCGCCCTGCACACCCTGCGGGCCACCGCCGCAGAGCGCGGCCGGGACCTGCTGATCGACCACCGCGCCTTCCCGCTGGAGCTGTTCAACCGCCAGCCCACGCCCAAGCACATCGTCGACGCCGAGGTCGTCATGCTCGGCGCCCACCGCCCCGAGCTGGGCTGGCGGCTGTGGGACGCGCCCGCGTGGGAGTACCCGTCGAGCGTCCTGCCCGCCCTCGAAGCCGTCCAGGCGGCCAAGGCCCCCGAGGTCGGCGGGCTGCGCGGCTCCGACCAGCTCGACGCCGGGCTGCGGCGCGCCTTCTACACCGAACACCGCTGCATAGCGATCCACTCCGTCATCCTCGACATCGCCGAGACCTGCGCCGACGTCGATGCCCGGGCCCTGAAGGCCGCCCTCGCGCGCGGCGCGGGCCGGCGCGAGGTGTACGAGCAGTGGCACGAGGCGCAGGGCCCGCAGATCCAGGGCAGCCCGCACTTCTTCGCGAGCGGCGGATACGCGGCGCACAACCCCGGCGCCACCTACGTCTTCACCGGCGACCTGTACAACGGCGGCTTCCCCCGCCTCGACCACTACGACGCGGGCTGGGCCGGCACCCTCCTCGACTCGCTCGCCGCCTAACCTGAGCGCATGGACGTGCGCGGGCAGCTACCGGTCGTCGGGGCCGTCGCCGCAGGCGGCGCCCTCGGCGCTGCGGCCCGCTACGGCGCGTCGCTCGTCTGGGCCACCCCGCCCGGCGCGTTCCCGTGGACCACGTTCGCCGTGAACGTCTCCGGCTGCGCCGCGATCGGGGTCCTGATGGTGCTGGTCACCGAGGTCGCCGCCCTGCCGCACCCGCTCGTGCGCCCTTTCCTCGGTACGGGTGTCCTCGGCGGCTTCACGACCTTCTCCACGTACGCCCTCGACACGCAGCGGCTGCTGAGCGCGGGGGACACGGCGCGCGGCGTGGCATACATGGGAGCGACGGTGGTCGCGGCACTGGCGGCCGTCTGGGCCGCGACCACCGCGACCCGGGGCGCTCAGGCGAGGAGAACACGATGACGAGACTGGCGGGCAGGGCCCTGCGGGTGACGATCCTGCTCGGCGAGAGCGACACCTGGCACCACCGGCCGCTGTACTCCGAGATCGTGCACCGCGCACACGAGGCGGGGCTCGCCGGCGCCTCCGTCTTCCGGGGCATCGAGGGCTTCGGCGCGTCCTCGCTCGTCCACACCACGCGGCTGCTCTCGCTCAGCGAGGACCTGCCCGTCGCCATCGTGATCGTGGACACCGAGGACCGGGTCCGGGACTTCCTCCCGCAGCTCGACGCGCTGGTGGGCGAGGGACTCGTGATCCTCGACGACTGCGAGGTCATCCGGTACGTCGGCCGGGAGAGGCAGGCGTGAACTGGCTCCTCGTGCTCGCCGGCGCGGCGATCGGCGCGCCCCTGCGGTACCTCGCCGACCGGGCCGTCCAGTCACGCCACGACTCCGTCTTCCCCTGGGGCACGTTCACGGTCAACATCGTCGGCTCCCTCGTCCTCGGCCTGCTGACCGGCGTCTCCTCCGCCCGGACCCACCTGCTGCTCGGCACCGGCCTGTGCGGGGCGCTGACGACGTACTCCACCTTCTCCTACGAGACGCTGAAGCTGTACGAGGGCGGGGCCAAGGGGTACGCGGTGGCGAACGCGGCCGGGAGCCTGGCCGCCGGGCTCGGAGCCGTCTGGCTGGGAGTGGAGGCCGCACGGGCCTGGTGAGGCCCCGGACTCCGGTGGCAAGGTGCTCCCACGGCGATCTTCCGAAGGGCGGTACCCGCACATGAGTTGGGCGGACTTCCAGTACGAGATCTACCTCAACGGGCTGACCGGAGCCGTGCCCCGGCTCCCCACCGACCTGACCCGGCTGGAGGAACTGACCGCCCGTCGGCTCGGCCCGGGGCCCGTCGGCTACGTCGCCGGCAGCGCGGGCGACGGCTCCACCGCCCGCGCCAACCGGGCGGCGCTCGAACGGCGCCGGATCGTCCCGCGGATGCTCCGGGACGTGCGCGAACGGGACCTGTCGGTGGAACTGTTGGGCCGTACGCTGCCCGCGCCGCTCGCCCTCGCACCCGTCGGCGTGCTGTCGATCCTGCACCCCGACGCCGAGCCGGCGGCGGCGCGGGCCGCGGCGGCGCGCGGCGTCCCGTACATCCTCTCCTCCGCGTCCAGCACCCCGATGGAGCAGGTCGCGGAGGCGATGGGGGAGGGTGAGCGGTGGTTCCAGCTGTACTGGCCGAAGGACGTCGAGGTCGCCCGCTCCTTCCTGAGCCGGGCGAAGGCGGCCGGCTACACCGCGCTCGTCGTCACGCTCGACACGCCGATGCTCTCCTGGCGGCCGCGCGACCTCGACCAGGCGTATTTGCCGTTCCTGCACGGCGTCGGGACCGCCAACTACTTCTCCGACCCGGCCTTCCGGGCAGGCCTGGCGAAGCCGGTCGAAGAGGACCCGAACGCGGCCGTGATGCACTTCGTGTCGATGTTCTCCGACCCGGGCAAGACCTGGGCCGACCTGGCGTTCCTGCGCGAGAACTGGGACGGCCCGATCGTCCTCAAGGGCATCCTCCACCCCGACGACGCCCGCGCCGCCGCCGACGCCGGCATGGACGGGGTGGTCGTCTCGAACCACGGCGGCCGCCAGGTGGCCGGCTCGATCGCCGCCGCCGACGCCCTGCCGGCCGTCGCGGACGCGGTCGGCGAGCGCCTGACGGTCCTCTTCGACAGCGGCGTACGCACGGGCGACGACATCGCCAAGGCGCTGGCGCTGGGCGCGGACGGGGTGCTCGTGGGCCGCCCGTACGCCTACGGCCTGGCGCTCGACGGCCAGGCGGGCGTGGACCACGTCATCCGCTGCCTCCTCGCCGAACTCGACCTCACCCTCGCCCTGTCGGGCCACGCGACCCCGAAGACCCTGACGAGGGCGGATCTGACGGAGTCGAGCTGAGCGTGGGGGTGGTGGCGGGGGGGCGGGCCCCGCCCCCCACGGCTCGACCGCCGGGCTCGTCGC
>NZ_JBHWJZ010000054.1:0-36488 GCF_042731085.1 Streptomyces sp. NPDC059875 | reverse complement strand
CAGTTGTTTATAAGCCACACCCCCGGAACCGATCGGTTCCGGGGCGCCCCTTCTTCGCCTTCGTCGTACGAGCGTCAGATCCGGACCTGTACGGCGCCGGAGAGGCGGTCGTGGAGGCCGCGGCCGTCGCGGTCCCAGATGAGGGCCGGGATGGCGAGGCAGACCAGGACGCTGCGGAGGACGACGCGCAGGAAGCCCAGCCGGCCGCCGTTCACCGAGGCGACCCGGAGACCGAAGAGCCGCTTGCCAGGGGTGGAGCCGATGGTGCCGACCGTCAGCACGCTCAGGGCGAGCAGGATGACGAGGGCCCAGTTGCCGGTCGCCTGGCTGTAGCCGTCGGTGACCAGGCCGTATGCGATCAGCATGCACAGCGCCCAGTCGACGGCGAGGGCGCCGATCCTGCGGCCGGGGCGGGCGATCGAGCCGGGCCCCTCCTCGGGAAGCCCGAGCTGCTGCCCTCGGTAACCGAAATCGACGCCTGCGTCCTCGGCCGCCGCGCGGGGTCCCGAGAGCCACGATCCCATTGCTTGCCTGTTGTCCACGCGTCCACGGTACTGTGCCCGTTTTTGATCACTTCGGCCCGGGTGGCCGAGGAGCGCCGGGGAGCGGAACCGCACCCGGCCCGGTTAACTTGAGCGAAACAAATGGGTCATGCTTGAGAAATCCCGTCTGCCTATGGTCGGGTCCAGCGTGTGCCACCGCACTGGCCGCACGACCGAGCTGCAACCCCGCCCCTCCCCGGGCCGGGAGTAGGAGGAGTTGGATGTTCCAGAACGCCGACGAGGCCAAGAAGTTCATCAAGGACAACGACGTCAAGATGGTCGACGTCCGTTTCTGTGACCTTCCGGGAGTGATGCAGCACTTCACGATCCCGGCGACGGCGTTCGACCCGTCCGAGGAGCTCGCCTTCGACGGCTCGTCGATCCGCGGCTTCCAGGCCATCCACGAGTCCGACATGGCGCTGCGCGCCGACCTGTCGACGGCCCGCCTGGACCCGTTCCGCCGCGACAAGACGCTGAACATCAACTTCTTCATCCACGACCCGATCACGGGCGAGCAGTACAGCCGTGACCCGCGCAACATCGCGAAGAAGGCCGAGGCGTACCTCGCCTCCACCGGCATCGCCGACACCGCGTACTTCGGCCCCGAGGCCGAGTTCTACGTCTTCGACTCGGTGCGCTTCAACACCACCGCCAACGAGGGCTTCTACCACATCGACTCCGAGGCCGGCGCCTGGAACACCGGCGCGGTCGAGGACAACCGTGGTTACAAGGTCCGCTACAAGGGCGGCTACTTCCCGGCCCCGCCGGTCGACCACTTCGCCGACCTGCGCGCGGAGATCTCCCTGGAGCTGGAGAACGTCGGCCTCCAGGTCGAGCGCCAGCACCACGAGGTCGGCACCGCCGGCCAGGCCGAGATCAACTACAAGTTCAACACGCTGCTGGCCGCGGCCGACGACCTGATGCTCTTCAAGTACATCGTGAAGAACGTCGCCTGGCGCAACGGCAAGACCGCGACCTTCATGCCGAAGCCGATCTTCGGCGACAACGGCTCGGGCATGCACGTCCACCAGTCGCTCTGGGCGAACGGCGACCCGCTGTTCTACGACGAGCAGGGCTACGCGGGCCTGTCGGACACCGCCCGCTACTACATCGGCGGCATCCTGAAGCACGCCCCGTCGCTGCTGGCCTTCACCAACCCGACGGTGAACTCGTACCACCGCCTGGTGCCCGGCTTCGAGGCCCCGGTCAACATGGTCTACTCGCAGCGCAACCGCTCCGCGGCCATGCGTATCCCGATCACGGGCTCGAACCCGAAGGCCAAGCGCGTCGAGTTCCGCGCCCCGGACCCGTCCTCGAACCCGTACCTCGCCTTCTCGGCGCTGCTCCTCGCGGGCCTCGACGGCATCAAGAACAAGATCGAGCCGGCCGAGCCGATCGACAAGGACCTCTACGAGCTGGCTCCCGAGGAGCACGCGAACGTCCAGCAGGTCCCGACCTCCCTCCCTGCGGTCCTCGACGCCCTCGAGGCGGACAACGAGTACCTGCAGGCCGGCGGTGTCTTCACCTCCGACCTGATCGAGACCTGGATCGACTACAAGCGCACGAACGAGATCGCCCCGATCCAGCTGCGCCCGCACCCGCACGAGTTCGAGCTGTACTTCGACATCTAGATCGCGGACCGCTCCACAGCGGACTGATCGACGGCGAAGGCCGCCACCCCGGAGTCGGGGGTGGCGGCCTTCGCCCGTTGTCGGTCGGCAGCGCCCAGGGCGTCAGCCGTCCGCGCGCAGCAGGTCCGCCTGGGCGACCAGCCAGGACGGACCGACCACCTCGACGTTGCTCCCCAGCGCACCGGCCGCGCGGACCAGCGCGTCGGCAGCCGCCCTCGGGTGGGGTACGGCGCGGGCGCGGGCGGCCTCGGCGAGCGCCTGGGCCGCCTCCGCTTCCGCGGCTCCGGCGATCCGCAGCGAGACCGACGCCCGTTCGGCCGTCTCGGCCGCCTGGGCATATCGGCCGTCGCGCCAGTAGGCCCAGGCCAGGTTGCAGAGGCAGACGCCCTCCGAACGGGGGCTCTCCGTCAGCAGTGCCTCGTCGAGCGCTGCCTTCAGCATCGTCACCGCCTCACCGACCCGCTCCAGCGCCAGCAGGGCGATGCCCTGGGCGTTCAGGGCGTTGTTGATCCCCTCGGGGACGCCCGAGGCCCGGTACGCGCGCACGGCCAGGTCGGCGGCCGTGAGCGTCTCCTCCCAGCGGCCCAGCGTCAGCAGGGCGATCGTGCGGGCGTTCCCCGCCCGCGCCTCGGTGAGGAGGTCCCCGGACGCCCGCCCGAGCTCGGCCAGCCGGTCCGCGCCGGCGAGCGCCGTCTCTCCGTCGCCCAGGGAGCTGTGGGCGAGGCTCAGCGACAGGATCGCGTGCACCTCGCCTTCCATGTCGCCGTTCTCGTGCGCCAGCTCGCCGGCCCGGGCCAGCGGGCCCACCGCGGCGTCGAGTCGGCCCAGCTGGCGGTAGGCGTCGCCGAGACCGAACTGGGCGTTCTGCAGGGCGCGGAGATCGCCGAGGCGCTGCGCCAGGCCGGCCGCCTCGGTGAACAGCTCGAGTGCGTGCTCCATCGGCCCCGCGGTCAGCCGGGCGTGTCCGAAGGAGCCGAGGTGGGCGAGGCGGGCCCGATCGTCGGAGAGCCGTCCGTCGATGGCCAGGTGCATCGAGATCACCCCCAGCACCGAGCCCTGCCAGACCAGCCACTCCCCCATCTCGCCGAGGACCGTCGCGGCGGCGTCGAAGTCACCGGCGCGCACCAGGTGATCGAACTGCCGTCGTTGCGGCCGGACGTCGTCCGCGGTCCGCCAGGCCGCGCGGGGCGGGGCGGTGTTTGCGTACCAGTCGGCGATCCGCCGCTCGACGGCCGTGCGGCCCGTGGGGCCGTCCTCGGGCAGTTCGCCGTAGGCCAGGTCGGCGTCCATCGGGTGCAGGGCGAAGGTGCGGTGCCTCCGGTCCACCGACAGCAGGTGGATCCGTACCAGGTGGGCGAGGATGCGCGTCACGTCGAGCGTGGGATCGACACCGTCGACGATCGTCTGGATCACCGGCTGCGGCACGGGCGTGCGCAGCGCGGCGAGGACTCCGACGACCGTACGGCTCCCGGCGTCGAGCCGGCGGTGGCGGTCCTGGACGAGGCCCGCGACGACGTCACGGCGCTGGGCGTAGTCCGCGAGGACGTCCTGCAGGGTGGGCAGCGTCAGGTCGTCGTCGGCCATGGCGCCGACCAGGAGCTCCAGGGCGCGCGGGACGCCGTGCACGCGGACGGCGGCCTGGAGCAGCTCCTCGTCGGGCAGGTGCGCGATGCCGAGGCTGCCGTCGCGGTCCAGTTCGCGCAGGAGCGCGACGGACTCGGAGGGCCGCAGCCCCTCGGAGAGCTCGACCTGGGCGACGAAGCGGCGCAGCTCGGGCGCGAGGCGTACCGGGACCTGTATCGTCACCAGGAGGCGCGGGGTGGATCTGGCCCGGAAGAGGCAGTCGAGGAAGATCGCCACCTCCTCGTCCCGGATGGTGCCGTCCTCGTGGAGGAGGTCCTCGAGGTTGTCCATCAGGATGACGAAGAGCCGGTCGCCCATCGCTCCGAACAGCTCGTCGAGCTTGTCCTGGACGGGGATCTGGGCGGCCCAGACCTCGCGCAGGCGGGTGCGGTGCTCGCCGCCGAGCAGCTGGGCGCAGTCGAAGTAGAGGCGTTCCAGGGAGATGCCCGACGTACGCGTGCTGAGGTTGACGAGTCCCGACGGGAGCGGGGCCCGGGCGTGGCCGGGCCACTCGCCCTGGTCGAGGAGGTCCATGACCTTGGCGGCGAGCGCGCTCTTGCCCATGCCCCGGCGGCCTGTGACCGTCACCATGCGGAGGGCGGGATCGCCGAGGTGGAGGCCGATGAGGTCGAGTTCGCGGGTGCGGTTCTTGAACAGCTCGATGCCGTGGGCGACCGGGAGCCCGATCACCTTGGACCGGGCCGGAGCGTCGGCGTGGCTCGCGGCCGGCTCCCGGTGCGGTCCTGTGGAGCCCGGTCGTTCGGTGCCCGCTTCGGGCAGTTCCCGGGGGTCGTCGATGGCAAGGAGTGCGGAGGGCTCGGCCGGGGGCGGTGCGCCGGGCGGGAGCAGGGCATGGTCGATCCGGGCGGCGGTCAGCCGTCCCGACCCTTCCCAGCGGTGGTGCTCGGCGACCACGCCGACGATGCGGTCACCGGCCCAGACCGCCGCACCCGACATCCCCGACCACGGCGACACCTGGGGGTCGGGATCGGCGCCGGCCGGTGCGACGGTGATCTCCAGCGTGCCCGTCCTCAGGTTGGACAGGGCGGCGACGGTGCCGTCGGTCTGGTGGAGTTCCCGGAACCGTCCGCCGTCGGGGCGGCGGCGCTGCTTCCACAGTGGGAAGCCGGCGGCGTGCACGGCGACGACGGCGTGGTGGTCCGCGGTGATGCGCCCGAACCGGGCGGGCTCGACGGCCGGGGCGGCCGGCGGCGGTACGAAGGTCAGGACGGCCACGTCGCTGCCGGTGTCGCACCAGGCGACGACCGCCGGTGCCTCCCACTGTCCGGGCCGGTCCACGTCGAAGCGGACCCGTGTCCCGGCGGTGCCGGTCACCACGTGCGCGGCAGTGAGCACCGTCGTGTCGGTGACCCGGTAGCCCGAGCCTCGACGGCGGCCGGCCGAGGTGGTGACGATGACCTCGGCGATGCGGTGCGGGTCGAGTCCGCCAGCGGCGTGCCGGGTGGTTTCGGACATGCTGCGATCAGTCCTCGCCGTGGAGTTCGCCACCGGAGATGAACACCGGGCGGTCCTCGTCGGGGCGTACCGGCTGCAGTGTCAGGGTGAGCCGCTGGGTGGCGGTGGTCGCCTGCCGCGCGGAGGCTCCGGCGTCGAACACCCAGAACTTCACCCTCACACCAGGCTCCCGGCTCCGCTCCACGCCGACGGTCAGCTCCAGCTCTATCTGCTCCGCGTGGAAGCGCAGATCGGAGCCCTCGCCTTCCCTCATGGCGCGGCTCAGGTCCGTGCGCAGCTGCGCGATGATGTCCGCCAACTCGACCGCGTTGTCCACCGGTATCCCCCGTCGTCCCCGTCGCGCCCCGGGCGGCTGTCCCTCCCGAGCACGAACGGCCGTACGTCCACCCGGAGATCATAGGTGGCGGGGGCGGCTCCGGGTCGGCTCGACCGTCCCCAAGTGGATGGCGTGACAGCCCAGTTGCGCACGGGCCGCTGCCCCGGAGTCGGGGTGGCGGCCCGTGCGGACGGCGTGGTGGGTCGGAGTCAGCGGCCGTAGCGGATCAGGGCGCGGACCATGTGGCAGGTGGTGTCGGAGGGCGGGTGGATGCCGAGGAGTTCGGCCGTGGTGCGTATCTTCGCGTTGCCGGCCTTCGCGGGGTCGTGGACACCCGCGTCGAGCAGGACGATCGCCAGGCGCATGGCCTTCAGGCGGCGGTTGTGGGTGATGTACCACTCGCGGGGGCGGCCCGCGGGGAGCGGTTGCTTCTGGAGGGGCTTCCAGGGTTCGAGGGACGGCTTCCGGATCATGGCGACGGCCATGGGCGACCTCCTGACGAACGGTGGGTGCGGGCCCTCCCCGGGACCCTCACCTTCACCCACGATTTTAGTGGCCCCCACTGACAATCGCCCCTGGCCAGAAGGGGTTCAGGGGGTGGTGGCAGGGCCACAAGGGGGTACCGTTCCGCCCATGGAGATCTGGATCAATCCCGCCTGTTCCAAGTGCCGTAGCGCCCTCACCCTGCTCGACGCCGAGGGGGCCGAATACACCGTTCGCCGCTATCTGGAGGACGTACCGAGCGCGGACGAGATCAGGGCCGTCCTGAAGCGGCTCGGTCTCGAGCCCTGGGACATCACGCGGACCCAGGAGGCCGCCGCCAAGGAGCTGGGGCTGAAGGACTGGCCTCGGGACGAGGCGAACCGGGAGCGGTGGGTGGAGGCGCTCGCCGGGCATCCGAAGCTGATCCAGCGGCCGATCATCACCGCAGAGGACGGTACGGCCGTGGTCGCGCGGACGGACGAGGCCGTACGGGACGCGATGTCACGCTGACGCCTGCCGGGTCACGCCGATGCCAGGAAGCCGGCGATGCGGTCGTACGTCTCCGGTGGGGACGCCACCGGCAGGGTGTGGTGCGTGGCCCCGGGCAGCGTCGCAGTCTCCAGGTCGGGGACGGCCGCCCGCGCCCGGGCCGCGACCTCGTCGATGTCGTGGGCACGGCCGCGCTCCGCGAGGAGGAGCAGCGTCGGCGGCCTCAGGGTGCTCAGTTCCGCGGGCGTCGGGCGTGGGCCCGTGACCGGGCGCGCCGTGGGGAACTCCGCCGTCAGCGCGGCCAGCTGCCGCCACCGCGGGTCGAGTTCCGCACCGCCCGTCTCCCACCGCAGGAACGCGGCGTTCCGGGCCGGGGTGGGCCGCAGCAGCATCGGCAGCGCACGGAGCAGATAGCGCGGGCTGAAGCCGGTGAAGCAGTTCGTGGGGTCGAGGAGGACGAGCCGCTCGACCCGGGCCGGGGCCTTCAGGGCGTACCGCAGGGCGATCCAGGCTCCGTAGGAGTGCCCGACGAGGGCGGTGGAGTCGAGGCGGAGTCCGTCGAGCAGCGCGTGCAGCCAGGTCGTCAGGTCGTCTGCCGTACGGAGGGGGTGGCCGGCTTCCGGGACGCTGCGGCCGGGCTCTCCGATCAGGTCCACGGCGTGGACGCGGTGGGTCCGGCCCAGCGCGGCGGCCGCGGCGTACCAGCCGGTGGCGGTGGCGCCGCCGCCCGGCAGGAGGAGGACGGGCGGGGCGTCCTCGGGGCCGTGGCTGATCAGATGGGTCGTGCCGTGGGCCGTCACCACCCGGGAGGTGGTGGTGACGGCGGGCCAGTGGGCGAGGACCGCGTCGTAGGCGGCGAGGAAGGCACCGGAGACGGCTGCGGGCATGGCGGAAGACCTCTCGCTCGGCGATAATCTTGCTCAGCGAGATAATAGGAGGGAGAGCGGCGGAGTGACAGACTCACCGGAGCTGCGGATCTTTCATCTGCTGCGCGCGGTCACGGTCGAATACGGCCTGCGGCAGGGCGAGTTCGCCGCCCGTCACGGGATGCACGGCACGGACGTCCGCGCCCTGATCTGCCTGCTCGACGCCGAGCGCGCGGGGACGGACGCGTCCGCCGGATGGCTCGGCGCGCAGCTCGGCCTCAACTCGGCCGGGACGACGGCGGTCATCGACCGGCTCGAACGGCTCGGCCACATCGCCCGGGTCCGGGACGACCGCGACCGGCGCCGCGTGCTGCTGCGGGTCGAGGAGAGCGCCAAGGAGCTGGGCCGGGCGTCCTTCGACCCCCTGATCGACGAGACGGTCGCGCTCCTCGGCACCTTCGAGGAGGGCGAGGTGGACACCGTACGGCGGTTCCTGACGGGCGTACGGGAGATCATGGCCGCGGACGGGCCCGGCGGACCGCGTGAGTGAGGAGAGCGGCGTCGCCGAGGTCCTCGGGGTCGATCTCCATCTGGAGCTGACGGGGGCGGGCAGCCGGCGGGCCGTACTGATCGGGGCGCTGCGCGAGGCGGTACGGAGCGGGCGGCTGGCCGCGGGAACGCGGCTGCCGCCCTACCGATCGCTCGCCGCGGACCTGGGAGTCGCCCGCAACACCGTCGCCGACGCGTACGCGGAGCTGGTCGCCGAGGGCTGGCTGACCTCCCGTCAGGGCTCGGGGACCCGGGTCGCCGAGCGGATCGTGACCCCGGAGCCGGAGCGGGTGCGGCACGACGCCGTGCGCCCGCTCCCGTACGACCTCGTCCAGGGCAAGCCGGATCCGGCCGCCTTTCCCCGTACGGCCTGGCTGGCCTCGGCGCGGCGGGCGCTGACGGCCGCGCCGCACGACGCCTTCGGCATCGGTGATCCACGGGGCCGGGTGGAGCTGCGGCGGGAACTCGCCGCCTATCTCGCGCGGGTGCGCGGGGTGCGGACCGGGCCGGACCGGATCGTGGTCTGTTCGGGCGCGGCCCACGCGCTGCGGCTCCTCGCCCGGGTCCTCACCCGGGTCGTCGGCGGTGGCGGCCCCGGCCGCCCCTGGGCGGTGGAGGCGTACGGGCTCCCCTTCCACCGGGGGCTGCTCGCCGAGGCCGGGGTCCGTACCGTGCCGGTGGCCGTCGACGAGGACGGGGCGCGCGTCGGCGAGATCCCCCGCGGGCCCGGCGTCGTGCTCCTCACACCCGCGCATCAGTTCCCGACGGGCGGGCCGCTGCACCACGAGCGGCGCGCGGCCGCCGTCGACTGGGCGCGGGGGACCGGCGGGTTCGTCCTGGAGGACGACTACGACGGGGAGTTCCGCTACGACCGCCGGCCCGTCGGCGCGCTCCAGGGCCTCGACCCCGACCGTGTGGTCCACATCGGCTCCGTCAGCAAGAGCCTCTCCCCCACCCTCCGGATCGGCTGGATGGTGCTGCCGGGCGCGCTGGTGGACGCCGTGGTGGCGGCGAAGGGAGAGCGGGAGCCGTACTCCTCCGCCACCGAGCAGCTCACCCTCGCCGACTTCCTGGCCTCGGGCGCGTACGACCGGCATGTGCGGCGCATGCGCCGGCGCCATCGGGAGCGGCGCGACCGGCTGGTGACGGTCCTCGCCGAACGGGTCCCGGAGGTGCGGGTGACGGGGATCGCCGCCGGGCTGCACGCCGTGGTGGAGCTCCCGCCGGGGACGGAGCGCGCGGCGCTCCGGGCGGCGGAGCGGCACGGGGTCGCGGTGGAGGGGCTGAGCGGGTACCGGCATCCGGACGCGGTCGGCGGCGTACGGAACGACGGCCTCGTCGTCGGGTACGCGACGCCGCCCGAGCGGCTGTACGGCGCGGCCCTGGATGCGCTGTGCAACGCGCTTGATTCCGCGCTGCGTTGAGCGGAACGGGCGCGCTCCTCGTATCTGACGCCACAGGAACCGACAGGAGACGAACGGAGCCTCACGTGTCACGCAGGAGAACGCTCAGCCGGAAGAAGAAGATCGCGCTGGTGGCAGGTGCCCTCGTGCTCGCCGGGGGGACGGCGGTGGTACTGACCGGTACGAGTCAGGCGTCCGTCGCCTGCGACGGCCTGGCCACGGCGCTCGCGAACAACGAGCGGTTCATCGCGGACCAGCGCGCCAACCCGGACGCGCTGTCGCAGGCGCGGATCGCCAACCGGGAGGCGGTGATCGCGCAGATCCGGCGCCAGCAGGCGGCGTCGGGGTGCGGGGGCGAGGCGGAGGCGGGGGCCCCCGCAGCGCCGCCCTCCGCGCCGCCCGCGGCGCAACCTTCGCAGCCGGGCGCGCAGCCCGAGGTGCCCGCCCCGCCTGCCGGGGGCGGTGGCGGCTCCGGGGACGTCGTGTGCGCCGGTTCCACGGTCACGCTCTCCGGCGAGGGCGGTGCCCCGGCCGCGTCGAGCAACCAGTTCCCGCTCGGCACCCGCCTCAAGGTGACCAACCTCGACAACGCCAAGTCGACCACCGTCGAGGTCACGTCCACCTCCGGCAGCTGCGTGCTCCTCAACAACGCGGCCTTCGAGCAGGTCCGCGAGCCCGGGAAGTTCCTGATCCGCAAGGCCCGGATCGAGCGGGTGGGCTAGGGCCCAGGAGCCGGAGTCGGAGCCTGAGCCTGAGCCGGAGCCGTCAGGCGGTGGGTCCCACGGGGCCCGCCGCCTCCTCCGCCAGGGTCAGGATCTCCGTGAGCCGTGCCCCGAACCGGGCGTCGCACCCGTGGGGCACTCCGGTCCGTGCCGCCTCGACGAGCGCGTCGACCGCCCCGGCGAACGCCCCCGCCGCGCCGTCCCAGGCCGGCATCGCCGCGCGGCCCGCCGCGCCGTACAGCGTCAGCGCGGCCTCCGCCGCCTCCGGCGGGGCGGAGAGCGTCAGCGTCGCGGTGCTGCTCGCGCCCGAGGCGTGCCGCAGGACCAGGTGCCGGGTGTCCGCCGGGCCCCGTACGGCCGTCACCTCGGTCACATCGCCGAGCACCGGGAGGTATACGGAGAGCACGTGCGGGCCGACGTCCCACAGGCCGCCCTTCTCGCGCCGCCACGGCGAGTCCGCGTACGGGCTCGCCGAGCCGGGGCCGTACAGCGAGCCCAGCCAGTGCGCCTCGCCGAGGAACCAGCCGCCCGCCGCCGCCTGTTCGTCGATCCAGCTCGCCGTCGGCTCGGCGAACCGCAGCGTGCAGAAGACCACCGACGCGACACCGGCCTTCTCGGCCGCCTCGGCCACCTCGCGGGCCGCCGCGGGCGTCGTGGCCACGGGCTTGTCGAGCAGCAGATGACAACCGGCCGCCGCCGCGCGGACGGCGAGGGGGGCCTGCACGTCGGGGGGCAGGGCGAAGGCGACGGCGTCGCAGGCCCCGAAGAGCCGGTCCACGTCGTCGTACGCGGTCGTGCCGCACGCCGCGGCGAGTTCGGCCGCCGCGTCGGGCCGCCGCCCCCACACCCCGACGAACTCGACGCCGTCGTGCGCGGCGAGCGCGGGCGCGTGGGTACGGGCGGCCCAGGGGCCGGTGCCGAGGAGTCCGATACGGGACGTGTCACCCAGGAGCTTGGTCATGCCCCCAGTCTGCCGGTCACCGCCGCCACGGGCCCCTGCCCCCTGGTGGTGGGCACCGTCCCACCGGGGGGACGCCTGGCCAGAACCCGGGGGCGGGTTGAGGGTGGGGGCCGTCGTCGTGGGGCGAAGGGGCACCAGCGGGGTGGGCGGTGGGGCGTAAAGGGGTGGACCCCGCGCCCTCCCACGGTGTTACGTTGCGTCCGCCGGCCGCGGGACTCCGGTGCGACTTCCGGGACCTGCCTCTACAGCAACGTTTTCGCTGATCGCGCCCCCATTCCCCGGCCGGCACACCATGCCACCGCGAGGGGACCTCATGAAGGAGACGTTCTCCGACCTCATCGCCGCCGAAGACGTCCTGCTCTTCGTCAACGCGGCCGTCACCGCCACCGGACAGCGGGAGTTCCGCTCCTCCGCCGGCGAGCAGCGGCTCTCGCTCTCCTTCCTCCACGAGTACGTCCGGGTCAACTACCGCCCGGTATATGCCGCCGCGCTCGCGCTCGACATCAACGACCACAACGCGGCCCTGATCGTCGAGCACCTCCTGCGTACCCCCGAGGAGGCCGGGGAGCAGGAGGGGCGGCTGATCGCCGCGCGGCTCGCGCGGCTGCCCCCGCAGCGGGTCTACCGACTGTTCCGCGCCCTGCGCGCCGCGAAGGTCAACAACCGGCGTACGCGCGCGATCGTCCGCGACTGGCTCGCCGGTCGCGCCGACCTCGGGCACGACGCCGTCAAGTACCGCGCCGGCCTGAAGACCGCCGCCCGCCACGCCCATCTCCCCCTCCCCGACGCCGAATCGGGCGACCTCCTCTTCGCGCCGGGCCGCCGGGTCCGCTACGAGCACCCGTACCTGGACGCCCACCGCCGCGCGCACTACGAGCAGGGCGCGCTCTACGAGCTGCCGTTCACCGTCGCCGAGGGGTTCGCCGCGAAGCACGGCGTACCGCGGGCGGTCTTCCATGAGCGGATCGCGCCCCGGATGACGCGCCTGGAGCGGCTGCGGACGGAGCGGGCGAGCGATCTGACCGTCATGCCGCTGACCCGGCTCGCCCTCTACGTCCTCTCCCTCCCCTTCGGGGAGCGGGTGGCGCGCCGCGCCGAGCTGACGGGCGCGCTGCGGGCGGCCGCGGGCCGGGTGGCGGGGCCGTACGCAGGATCCTGGGGCCGGGTCGCGGCGGTCCTCGACGACAGCTACTCGGCCTCCGGTTCGGCTGTGAAGCGGCGTCGCCCGCTGGCGGTCTCCCTGGGCTGCCACTTCCTCCTCGAGGCGCTCGCCGCACCGGGGGCGTACACGGCGCACTGGACCTCGGGCACCACCGACCCGCTGCTCGTGCGGCCGTGGGGGCCGACTCCGCTGGGGACGAGGATCCTCGACGCCCTGGAGAGCCGCCCTGCCCTCGACCGGCTGGTGATCGTCTCGGACGGCTGGGACAACGCGCCGCCGGGGCTCGCCGGCGAGGTGCTCCGCGTCTGGCGGAGCCGGCTCGACCCGGAGCGGCGGACGAGCGCGGTCCATGTGAACCCCGTATACGACGCGACCGGTTTCGATGTGCGCCGGCTCGCGCCGAGCGTGCCGACGGCCGGGATCAGGGACGCGGAGGACCTGGCCGCGCTGGTGGAGATCGCCCAGTTCGCCGAGGGGCGGACCGGGCTCGCCGAGCTCCGGGCGTATCTGGACCGGCGGGTGGAACTGTTCCTGAAGGGGGCGCCCCGATGACCCGGATCGATCTGACCGGTCTGGAGGTCCGGCCCGCCCAGGTGTGGGGCGGGGTCCGGCTCGTACCGCTCGTGCGGCCCGAGCCGGTGGAGGGGCTGCGGCTCCACCGTGAGGTGTACGGGGCCGGCGGCTCGATCGACCTGGGGGACCGTACGACCTACACCTCGTACATCCCGCACGGCTTCGTCGCGGACTGGTCCGGGGACGAGCGCGAGGCGGCGGCGTACGGCACGCGGCTCGGGGACGACGCGCCGCGCGCCGTCCCCGTACGCCGCCACCACCGTCTCGCCAAGCGCCGGCAGTTCGAGAAGCGGCTGCGCTTCCTTCCTCTCCATCTCGCTCTGGAGGGGTATCTGGCGCTCCACTTCGGCGGGCCGTCCGTCGTCTGGGACGAGTGGTCCCAGCAGGCGGTACGCCAGGGCCTGTCGCCGCGCGCCGAGGCGGCGTACGCGGGGTGGGGGGTGCCGGGGCTTGCGGAGGCGCTGCGGATCTTCGAGATCCACCCGGGGCAGTGCGGACTCATGCTGTACGTCGCCGACTCGCTGGCCGCCGCTTTCGTCGTCCCGCACCCGGAGGACTACCGCGTCCTGCACCCCACGTTGGTCGAGGACCTGTACGGGGAGCTGGTGCACCAGTACGCGTTCTACGGCGCCCCGGTACCGGAGTTCGCGGCGCGCATCCGCGACGGGGGCGGCGCCGTCTGCACCCTGGCGGACCTGCGGGCCGCGGCTCGGGGGCAGGAGCGGTCCTGGGCGGAGGCGCACGACGGCCTGATGGCACGGGACCTGCTGGGGACCTCGTACGCCTTCGAGCGGGTTTATCGGATGGGTTCCTATGATCTGTACCGATTCCTCCCGCCGTTCCAGCGGGCGGGTCAGGAACAGCACATCGGCGAGCTGATCGCCGACCACAAGGGACGGACGCTGTATCTGAAGACCTTCCGGCTCTCCGAGAACCAGATCAGGCGCGGCCATCTGCTGCGCCGGCTCGCGGACTGCGACTGGCACCTGGGGCGCACGGCGGAGGCGCTCGGAACGACGTATGCCGAGCTCGTACGGCGTGTCGGGGCCGCCGGGCTCGGCTCGCTGCTGAACGCCCACGTCGTCGCACAGCGGCTGCGCGAAACACAGGAAGGCTGAGTAACACGGGGTTCACAAACGAGCAACGGGCGGGAAATCCCGTGTTGCGAAGCTGCGCGCAGACACACACCGCAGCTCTCGCAGCGTCGCGAGCCGCAGCGACCCCGCAGCAGCACGCCAAAGGATGAGGCCCGTGACCTTCAAGGCTGAGTACATCTGGATCGACGGCACCGAGCCGACCGCGAAGCTTCGCTCGAAGACGAAGATTCTGCCGGGCACGGGTGCCACCCTGGAGGAGCTGCCGATCTGGGGCTTCGACGGATCCAGCACGAACCAGGCCAAGGGCCACGCCTCGGACCGTGTCCTCAAGCCGGTCTTCGTCTGCCCGGACCCGATCCGCGGTGGCGACGACCTGCTGGTGATGTGCGAGGTCCTCAACACGGACATGACGCCGCACGAGTCCAACACCCGTGCCGCGCTGGCCGAGGTCTACGCGAAGTACGCCGGCCAGGAGCCGATCTTCGGCATCGAGCAGGAGTACACCTTCTTCGACGGCGAGCGCCCGCTCGGCTTCCCGGTCGGCGGCTTCCCGGCCCCGCAGGGCGGCTACTACTGCGGTGTCGGCGCCGACGAGATCTTCGGCCGTGACGTCGTCGAGGCGCACCTCGAGAACTGCCTGAAGGCGGGCCTGGGCATCTCCGGCATCAACGCCGAGGTCATGCCGGGCCAGTGGGAGTTCCAGGTCGGCCCGCTGGCGCCGCTGGAGGTCGCGGACCAGCTGTGGGTGGCCCGCTGGCTGCTCTACCGCACGGCCGAGGACTTCAACGTCTCGGCGACGCTGGACCCGAAGCCGGTGAAGGGCGACTGGAACGGCGCGGGCGCGCACACCAACTTCTCCACGAAGGCGATGCGCGAGGGCTACGACGCGATCATCACCGCGTGCGAGTCCCTGGGCCAGGGCTCCAAGCCGCTCGACCACGTCAAGAACTACGGCGCGGGCATCGACGACCGTCTGACGGGTCTGCACGAGACCGCCCCGTGGGACGAGTACTCCTACGGCGTCTCGGACCGCGGCGCCTCGGTCCGCATCCCGTGGCAGGTCGAGCAGGACCAGAAGGGCTACATCGAGGACCGCCGCCCGAACGCGAACGTGGACCCGTACGTGGTGACGCGCCTCCTGGTCGACACCTGCTGCGAGGCCCTGGAGAAGGCCGGCCAGGTCTGATCCGCACCCGCTCTTCCCGAAGGGGCGCCCACCGACGGACGGTGGGCGCCCCTTCGGCGTTGCCGGTCCGACAATGGCGCAAGCGGCTGGTGGGCTGAGGGCGGGAACCGGAACGCGGGTTCAGGCTGGTAAGGGGGTCGTCGGGGGCATTCCCGAGTAGTAGACTAGGGATATGGCCATCAACCAGAACGACACCGCGACAGGTCGCCTCGACCTCGAGCCGTTCTGGCCTTCCCGGCAGCACCACGACTTCGACCGGTGCTGTCGGCGCGTGAGGAACGCGTCGGCCCTCTAACGCCCGGACCGGTATGTGACCGGTCCCACGGCCTTCGGCCGACGCGCGATCGACGTAGTACGTCTCCGACTCGCGCGAAAGAGCTGACCTCTCATGGCCCACATCCAGACCGGTACCGCGTCCCTGACCGCTGACCGTCCCCACCGGCCCCGACTCCGAGCCGTCGATCCCGACGAGGTCGTCGACCTCTCCCAGGTGGCCGAGTTCCTGCCGCCCGGTGCCACCCTGTTGCCCGCGCCGCCGCACGCGTTGCCCGTGCTGCCCGGGCGGCCGCCCATGGTCGGTTACCTCGTGCTCGTACCGGCCGACCCGCAGGCCGCCCCCGCCCCTCCGGCGGCGGAGGAGCGGGGGCCGGTGAGCATCGACAGCGCCCAGCGGATCGCCGTCGTGGACGGGCAGCCGATGGACCTCACGTATCTCGAGTTCGAGCTGCTCGCCCACCTCGTCGCCCATCCCCACCGGGTCCACACCCGCGACCAGTTGGTCACGACGGTCTGGGGGTACGGGCATGTGGGCGACGGGCGGACCGTCGACGTCCATGTGGCGCGGCTGCGCCGCAAGCTGGGCGCCGAGCACCGCCGCACGATCCAGACCGTGCGGCGGGTCGGCTACAAGTACATTCCCTGATCAGGCCGTACGGGACCTCGCCTTCACCCTGGCCACCAGGCCGAGGGCGAGGTCGACCACCAGGAACGCCACCAGGCTGAGGCCCAGCATCGGGACGAACCAGCCCACGACGGCCGTCGCCGCGAGCACCGGCAGCAGCATCGTCGGCGGGATCTTCCGCCACGCCCCGCGGGCGACCGGCCGGCCGGGGCGGCGCAGCCACCACATCCGGTAGCCCCAGAGGATCAGCAGGATGAGGGAGAGCGCGAGCGCGGCGAGCGCCAACTGGTTGAACAGACCCAGGAAGACACCCGTGTGGGCGTCGATGCCGAAGCGGGTCAGCTGGGCGAGCACCGGGTAGTCGGCGAACCGGAGCTCGTCCATGACCGCGCCGTCGGCCGGGTTCACCGCCACCGAGTCCAGGTGCACCGGGAACTGGGTGTCGGTCTCCTTGACGACATAGCCCTTGCCCTCGGAGGGCAGTACGACGGACATCCTGCCCTCGATGCCTTTGGCGCGGGCCGCCTCGACGACCCGGTCGATGCCGACGTCCGGGCCCTTCGCCGCCGGGGCCTCGTGGCCGGCGCCGTGGCCCTCGTGCTCCGAGGCACCGCCGCCCGCCGCGCCTTCGAGCTTCGCGGAGACGGTCGGGGTGGCTCCGCCGAGCTGGTCCTGGACCGCGCCGATGTTCTCGCCCGCGTACCGCGACCAGGTCAGACCGGTGGCGGAGAGCAGGACCAGACCGGTCACGGCCCACAGGCCGACCGCGCCGTGCCAGGACAGCGTGCGGCGACGGGACTTCGGGCCGCGCTCCGGTACGAAGAGGGCGCGACGGTTCTTCCTGCGGCGACCGAGCCACAGCAGCAGGCCGCCGAGGGCTATCACCCACAGCCAGCTGGCGGCCAGCTCGCTGTAGTTGCGGCCGAGCTCACCGAGGTGCAGATCGGCGTGGAGTTCGTCGAGCCAGGTGCGCAGCGGAAGCGCGCCCGAGCTGCCGAAGCTGGGGAGCTGTCCACGGACCTCTGCGGTGTACGGGTCGACGAAGACGGCGAGGGACTTGCCCTCCTCGACATCGGGGTCGGCCATGAGGACGCGGGTGGTGGCGCCGTCCTCGGAGGAGGGCCAGACGGCGGTGACGGTGCCGTTGGGGTTGACCTTGGTCGCGGCGTGGACCTGCTGCGAGAGCGGCAGGACCTTGTCGCCGACGGGGACCTCGAGCTCGTGCGCGTAGATGACCTTCTCGGCCTGGAAGGAGAGCGCGTAGAGCAGGCCGCTGGCGGCGGCGACGAGCAGGAAGGGGGCGATGAGGACGCCGGCGTAGAAGTGCAGGCGCAGGACGAGGGGGCGCAGGGCGCTCCAGGTCCCGCTCGCGGTCCCGGTCCCGGTCGGCGTCCCGGCCTCGGCCTCGGCGTCGGGGGATCTGTCGGGGGTGGTGGGTGCTGCCTCGGTGTCCGGGCGCGCGGGATCGTCAATGGTCATGACTGTCCTAGGAGTCGGTGTCGACAGGGGGAATCGGCCCCCGGGTCAGACGTGCGCTCCGAGGGCTGTGGCGCGGGGTACGGACAGCCGGGGCGGGCCGCGCCGGGACAGGGTGTGCGCGAGGACGACGCCGTGCAGCCGGCGGGTGTGCGGGCGCGGGCGTACGGGGTGCGGGAGCTCGGGCACCCGGACGACGGCGAGCAGCAGCCGGAGCGGGGTGAAGGCGAGCGCCCCGACGGTCCGGGCGAGCGCGAAGAGCGCCGCCTCGCCTCGGGCCAGCCAGAGGCCGCAGACCAGGGCGGCGAGGAGGTGAGCGGCGAGCATGCCGGCGGAGGAGTGGCCGGTGGCCGTCTCCATCGCCGGAACCAACTGCGCCTGCATCGCCGGGTCGATGGCCATGTGCTCCATGGCCACGTTCCCCATGTCCGCCATGGCCGCGTGGTCCGCCGTCGCCGCGTGGTCCGTGGCGCCGTGCGACCCGCCCGCCGAGAAGATCAGGTGCAGGGCCGTCTGTACGGCCGCGAGCCCTCCGGCGATCGTGTACGCGCCGCGTCGTCGGCCGCCCGCCAGCCATGCCAGACCGCCCGTGACGGCGAAGGCCGTGTACAGCGATCCCGCGGGAAGGTCGTGCGCAGACATGGACGAATGCCCCACTGCGGCCAATGTCACGCACACCGCCGCGAAAAGTGCGGCTCGCAGGGCGCGTATCGGCGACCGGGCATCCGTCATGATTCGGCCATGGTGACATCCCGCCGTCCCGGGCGGGAGACCGCCTCCGGGTTCTTCTGGGAGCGGAATGACTGGGCGCCCCGCCAAGCCGCCGTGCACAGTCGTGACATGAGACTTCTGATCTTGGGCGGTACCGAGTTCGTGGGGCGCGCCGTGGCCGAGGCGGCGCTCGCGCGGGGCTGGGAGGTGACGGTCTTCCACCGCGGCCGGCACGAGCCGCCGGTCGGGTGCGCGTCGCTGCTCGGCGACCGTACGGCCCCGGGCGGACTGGCCACCCTCGCCTCCGCCGACAAGCCCGCCTGGGACGTGGTCGTGGACACCTGGTCGGCCGCGCCCTCGGCGGTCCGTGATGCGGCCCGGCTGCTCGCGGACCGGGTGGAGCGCTTCGTCTACGTGTCGAGCCGATCGGTGTACGCCTGGCCGCCGGCGGCCGGTCTGGCCGAGGACGGTCCGCTGGTCGAGGGCTCGCCGGACGCGGGCGAGGTGCCGTACGCCGAGGCCAAGCGGGGCGGCGAGCTGGCGGCCGTCGAGGCGTTCGGCGCCGACCGCACGCTTCTCGTCCGCGCGGGGCTGATCATCGGCCCGTACGAGAACGTGGGCCGGCTGCCGTGGTGGCTGGGGCGGATCGCCCGGGGCGGACCCGTGCTCGCGCCGGGCCCGCGCGCGCTGCCGCTGCAGTACGTCGACGCCCGCGATCTGGCCGAGTGGACGCTCGACGCGGCGGCGGCCGGGCTCTCGGGCCCGTACAACCTGGTCTCGCCGCCCGGGCACACCACCACGGGCGAGCTGCTCGACGCCTGTGTGCGGGCGACCGGCTCCGACGCCGAGCTGCGCTGGACCGACCCGGAGACGCTGCTCGCGTCCGGTGTCGAGCCCTGGTCCGACCTGCCGGTGTGGATTCCGCCGGGCGAGATGTACGACGCGATGCACACCGCCGACGTCTCCAAGGCGCTCGCGGCGGGGCTGCGCTGCCGGCCGGTGGCCGAGACGGTCGCCGACACCTGGGCCTGGCTCGAATCGATCGGCGGGGCGGCGCCGCAGCGCCCGGACCGGCCGCCGCTGGGCCTCTCCCCCGAACGGGAGGCGGCTCTCCTGTCGGACTGATGTCCGTCTCGATTCGGCTGAACGCGTGGGGCGTGTCGTCCGTATGAAGTCCCATGCGACGCACACGAAAACGTTCGACACGCGCGAAACGAGCGGTGGCCGCCTCCGTCGCCCTGATCCTGGGCGGGGGCGGCCTGATCGCCGCCAATGTCTACGCTTCGGCCGGTCAAGGCTGGGGCGATCCGCCCCCTGACCGGCAGAACGCGGTCTCGACGATCGACTGTCCGGATGTCGCCGAGGAGCTGACCGAGGTACCGGAGTCCGTCCGGGGGGCGGTGGACCGGGAACTCGCCACGCTGGACAGCCAGATCACCGTCGCGTACCAGCGTTTCGCCGACAACAAGGAGCGGGTGGAGAGCGATCCCGCCTTCGCCGAGCAGCAGATCCTGACCCCCTTGAAGAACGAGCGGCTCAACATCCTGCAGCGCATCCGCCAGTTGATCGACCAGGAGGGGGAGGCCCCCCGGAACCTGGAGAGCCTCGCGCCCTGCACACTGCGCGCGGACGACGACGGAGGCGGCCCCCAGGACGGGGGCGGCGAGGAGGGAGACGGCCAGGACGACGGCCAGGACGAGGACCAGGGGCAGTCCGGGAACGGGCCCGAGGCCGCCGACTTCGTCGACATCACCTCCGTACAGCCGAACGTGAAGCAGCCCCAGCAGCGCCGCGGCGCCTCGCGCGGCACGTTCGCCACCGACTGCGGACGCAACCAGAACGGCAAGTTCAACCCGGACAACGTCATCGTGGCGCCGGGCGTGAGCAACGGCGCCCACCACATGCACGACTACGTCGGGAACCAGGCCAACGACGCCTTCGCCGGCGACGACGACCTGGCCAGGGGCCGGACCACCTGCCGCAACCAGGGCGACCGGTCCACCTACTACTGGCCCGTGCTGCGGCTCCAGAACGGGCAGGCGGAGGACGACGCCCAGGCCGACGGCGGCGGCAAGGACCAGAACGTCGGCGAGATCCAGACGCCCGCCCAGGTCACCCTGAACTTCGTCGGCAGTCCGGTATCCAAGGTCACCGCGATGCCGCGCTTCCTGCGGATCATCACCGGTGACGCCAAGGCGTTCACCAACGGCGACGCCAATGCCAACGCCTCGTGGTCCTGCACCGGTTTCGAGGACCGGCAGTTGAAGGACAAGTACCCGATCTGTCCGCAGGGCAGCAAGGTGGTGCGGACGTTCCGCTTCCAGAGCTGCTGGGACGGACAGAACACCGACAGCGCCAACCACCGCACCCATGTGGCCTTCGCCGACCCGGCGAGCGGGCGCTGCGGCAACGGCTTCCGGGCCATCCCGCAGCTCGTGCAGCGGATCGTCTACGACGTGCCTCCGGGCCCCGGTTTCGCGGTCGACTCCTTCCCGGAGCAGCTGCACAAGCCGGTCACCGACCACGGCGACTTCATCAACGTCTTCGACGAGCGGCTGATGCGGAGGGTGGTGAGCTGCATCAACGAGGGGCGCCGCTGCACTTAGCGCCCCACCCCCCGCTCCCTAGTGGTGTCCGGAGGAATGCGACGCGTGCGGCGCGTGCGGCTCGGCGGTCTCGACCTGACCGCCGAGCCGTTCGCGTACCTTCTCCACCGTCCCCGAGTCCCCGGACACGGTCCACTTGCGGCCGACCAGGTACGAACCGCCGTAGTCCTTGGACTGGTTGAGCCACTCGCGCTGCCCCCGGTCGGTCGCGAAGGTGGTCAGGACGTACGTCCCGTCGTCCGTCGCGCACTTCGCCTGGCGCAGCTCGGCCGCGTCCGTCTGGACGTCCGGCGCACACTCCGCCTTCGCGGCGAGCTGCTCCAGAGTGCCGGTCGCCTCCTGGGGCGCCGACTCGCACCCCGTCAGCAGCGCGAGCACAGCCGCCGCCATCGTCGCCACCGGAGCCGTTCGTCGCGTACGCATCAGCATTCGCCCATCCTGCCCGCCCGGTCGCGCCAAGGTGAGCGGAATCCGATCGGTTACGGTTTGGTGTGATACGTCCCGATGACGTACCTATGGAGGAGTCGACGCCGTGCCCGCCATCCCCGCCACCACCGTCGCCAACCTCCGCGACCTCGGCTCCCTCCCCCTCGGCGAGGGGCGCAGCGTCCGCACGGGTCGGGTCTTCCGCTCCGCCCAGCTCGACCGGCTCGACCCCGCCGACCCCGTGGTGGCGGCCCTCGGCATCCGCACGGTCGTCGACTTCCGCACCGAGAACGAGCGCGCCGACCGGCCCGACCACCTCCCGCCGGGCGGGCGGCTGCTCATCGCGGACGTGCTCGCCGACCATCTGGCCACCAGCGGCCTGCCGCCCGCCGCGATGCTGAAGAAGCTGCTGACCGATCCGGCACTGGCCGACGAGTTCCTCGGCGGGGGCCGGGCGCACGACGCCTTCACCCGGACCTACCGGGCCTTCGTGACCACCGATTCCGCGCGCGCCTCCTACCGTGCCTTCCTCGGCGAGCTGGGCGATCCGCACGCCGGCCCGCTGCTCTTCCACTGCACGGCCGGCAAGGACCGCACCGGCTGGGCGGCGACGATCGTGCTGTCGCTGCTCGGCGCGGACGAGGAGACGGTCATGGCGGAGTTCCTGTCGGTCAACCCGGCCGTCCGGCAGGCCTTCGCGCCGATGATCGAGGGGTTCACGGCGCAGGGCGGCGACCCCGAGCTGGCGCTTGCGCTGATCGGGGTCGTACCGGCGTATCTGGAGGCGGCGCTCGACGAGGTGGCGGTCCGGCACGGCTCGATGGAGAAGTACGTACGGGAGGGTCTGGGCGTCCCGGACGAGGTGACGGACGTGATCCGCGAGCGGCTGACGGTGTACGAGGCCTGAGGCCCGCCGGCGCTCACCCACCGTGGTGACCATCGCATGATTCGCTCGTTCTGCTGAATGTGAGCACCCAGGAACTCGCCCCCTCCCCCCTCGGCCCGGTCGATGTCGAACAGGCCGAGGCCGCGCTCGTCGAGCACTATCCGCGGCTGGTCCGGATCGCCTACCTCGTGCTGCCGCCCTCGCTGGGGCGCAACCGCCGGGTGCTGACGGCACACGCGCTGGTCCAGCGGTCGCTGCCGCGCCGCCGGACGTCCGGCGCGGGAATCCCCGGACCGCGCCGCGCCGAGGACGCCGTCGACGCGGGGTACGCGTACGTACGGGGCGAGGTGCTGCGGCAGGCGCTGATCGCGGGGCTGCCGCTGAAGCGCAGGGCGCTGCCGCGGCGGGCGCAGTTCCCGCCGGCGCTGCCGCAGGTGTGGGGGCTGCGGGTGTTCCCGCGCGCCGGCGGCGCCGACGAACTGGCCCTGGACCAGCGGCTCTCCGCGCTGTCCGGGCCGGCGCGCGCGGTGTACGTGCTGCGGGGCCTCGAGCGGCAGGGCGACCCGGAGGTGCGGCGGGTGCTGGCGGCCGCCGGCGTGGCGGAGGCGGACACGGAGGCGGCGCTCGCGGAGGCGGACGGGGTGGAGGCCCTCTACGCCCTGCTCGACTCGCCCGAGTTCGATCCGTGCTCGCTGCAGGCCCGGCCGACGGACCTGATGCGCCGCCGTCAGCACGGCAAGGCGGCGCTGGCCGCGGCGGCGGCCGTGGTGGTGTGCGGGACGCTGCTCGGCCTGCCGGGGGACGGCTGGGGACGGAACGGCGCCGCGGCGCCTTCGTACGCGCGCAATCCGGCGGCCGAGGCGGCTCTCGACCCGGGGACGCTGAAGCAGGTCCCCGCGGGGTACTGGCAGAGCTCGGCGCGTACGGACTTCTCGGTGTGGCCGGCGCGGGGCGGTCTGACGGGCGACCGGGCACTACTGCGGCGGGCGCTCGCGGTGTGGGCGCGGCCCGGCGGTTCGGTGCGCTCCTCGGCGACGCCGGGGACGCCGGTGGGGCCGCCGATGGGGCCTTCGCAGCTGCTGTACGCGGGAGAGGTCGACGGTTCGCGGGTGGTGCTGTTCCACGACGGGCTGCGGGCGGTGCGGTACGCGGAGCCGGCCGGGGGAACGGGCGGGGGCACGGGCTCGGCGGCGCTGGACTTCGCGCGGACGGACGGGGCGGACGCGATCGGCTCGGCGGCCCTCGTCGTCTCGCGCACCACGGCCGACGTCCGCTATCTGATGGCCCCTTGGGTACGGGAGACGGCGGTACGGGACCTGCTGGCGCCCGCGAAGAAGCCCTCGCGCCTCGTGCGGGACGCGCACGGGGTGACACGTCCGTTGCTCAGCCCGGCGCAGGCGCGGGGGTGCACGGAGTGGAACACGCTCCAGGTGCGGGACGCGACGGGGGTGCGGCTGCTGACCGATCTGGGCGAGCTGACGCCGGCCCGGCTGACCTCGGGGCCGCCGGGGGCCGCACCGGTGGACGGCACGGGGGCGGCGGCCGGGGCGGCGTGGGCGAGGACGGCCTGCCAATTGGCGGCGGTCCGCTCGCACGGAGTGCGGTCGGTCAACGCCTGGCAGTTCGCCACGCAGCGTCTGCCGGAGGACGGGGGCCGGGCGGCTTGGCTGTGCACCCGGGCGGAGACCTGGCGGGGCACGGGCAGCAGGGTGCTCGCCCAGTTCCAGGTCCCCGCGCCCGGTGTGGCCGCGGCGGTCGTGGCGAAGGCCGAGGAGTCCCCGGCGTGCGGGGTGCGCGAGCCGCGGGTCCTCGCGGGGGTGCTGTGGCAGGCGAAGAGCGGGCAGTGGTACGTCCTGGCCGCCGGGAGCGAGGACTTCACGTCCCTGCGCACCACGGGCGGGGTGAAGGGCGAGGCGGAGGGCCGGCTGCTCGCGGTGAAGGCGAAGGCCGGCGCCCGGGCGGACCTCCTCGGCACGCTGGGGAACGGAACGAGGGTGGGCGCGCTGCGGTAACCGCCGTCAGGGCCCTGGGAATCCGCGTGCGCGATGCCGTGTGCACGAGGCGGTGAGAATCCGCGTGCACGAGTCTGTTGCCAACTGCTTACTCCTCAGTACATTGACGGCATGTCTAATACGCAGCCTGCACCGGTGGCGTCGGAGCACATCGAACTCAAGGCCCGCAAGGTCTCCTTCGACTGGGAGGAGACCCCGCTCCACTGGGTTCCCGGCGACCCGTTCACCACCCACACCATCAACGTGCTGCACCTGCTGCTCCCGGCCGGCGAACGGTGGTTCGTGCACGTCTACAAGCAGGTGCTCCCGTTCATCACCGACGACCGGCTGCGTGCGGACGTCATCGGCTTCATCGGCCAGGAGGCCGTCCACTCCCAGGCGCACGACGACGTGCTCCCGCACCTCAAGAAGCTCGGCCTGGACCCCACGCCCTACACCGCCCAGGTCGACTGGTTCTTCGAGAAGCTGCTCGGCGACCGGACCCTGCCGCCCGGCCGGGCGCGCCGCTGGTGGCTGATGGAGCGGGTCGCGCTCATCGCCGCCATCGAGCACTACACCGCCTTCCTCGGCAACTGGGTCCTCAACGCCGAGGAACTCGACCGCAGAGGAGCCGACCCGACCATGCTGGACCTGCTGCGCTGGCACGGCGCCGAGGAGGTCGAGCACCGCTCCGTCGCCTTCGAGCTGTTCATGCACCTCGACGGCGGCTACCGGCGGCGCGCCCGCACCTGGGCCACCGCCTTCACCGCGCTCGTCTTCCTCTGGCAGCGCGGCACCCGCTTCTTCATGGAGAACGACCCCACCCTCGTCAACCGCAGGGCAACGGTCGGCCAGCTCGTCCGCAAGGGCCGGGAGGGCGTGCTGCCGTCCACGCCCGACCTGCTCCGGGCCGTCCCCCGCTACCTCAGCCGGGCCTACCACCCCTCCCAGGAGGGGAACACCGCCCAGGCGGTGGCGTACCTGGCCGGCTCCCCCGGCGCCAACGGAGGTCGCTGACCATGCCCCGTCTGCGTACGTTCGTCCTGGTCGCCGGGGCCGCGGTCCTCGCCAAGCGCGCCATGCGCCGCCGCATCAACGCCGCCCCGCTGTGGCCCATGCCCGCCCTCGACGAGCCGACCTCGGGCCGCGGCCGCCTCGCGACCGTCACCAGGAAGGTGCTGGTCACCGAGCGCACCGAACCCGCCGAGGGTGTGGTCCGGCTCCGGCTCGAAGGCACCGGCCTGCCCGCATGGCAGCCCGGCGCCCATGTCGACCTGGTGCTGCCGTCCGGTCTGGTGCGCCCGTACTCGCTGTGCGGGGACCCCGCCGACACCGACACGTACACGGTGGCGACCCGGCTGATCGAGGACGGCCGGGGCGGCTCGCGCGAGGTGCACGAACAGCTCCACGAGGGCACGGAGATCGAGATCCGGGGGCCGCGCAACCGCTTCCCGCTCGTCGACTCCCCCGCGTACGTCTTCGTGGCGGGAGGCATCGGCATCACCCCCGTGCTGCCGATGCTGCGCGCGGTGGAGGCGGCGGGCGCCGACTGGCGGCTGCTGTACTGCGGGCGCAGCCGCGCCACCCTGCCGTACCTCGGCGAGATCGAGAAGCTGGGCGGGGGCCGCGTGACGGTGGTCGCCGATGACGAGTCGGGCCGCCCCGACCTCGGTTTCCTCTCCGGGGTCCCCGAGGAGACGGCGGTGTACTGCTGCGGCCCGGAGGGGCTGATGGACGCGGTGACCGCCGCGATGCCCGCGGGCCGGACCCCGTATCTGGAGCGCTTCGCCCCCGCCGCGACCACCGGCGGCGGCGCCTTCGAGGTCGAACTGCGGCGCTCCGGGCGTACGTTGACGGTGGCGGCGGACGAATCGGTGCTCGCCGCGGTCCGTGGCGAGGTGCCTGGCGTCGCCTACTCCTGCGAGCAGGGCTTCTGCGGGACCTGCCAACAGCGCGTCCTGGAGGGCGAGATCGACCACCGGGACGAGCTGCTCACGGACGCGGAGCGCGCCGACTCGATGCTGATCTGTGTCTCGCGGTGCGCCGGAGAAAGGCTGGTTCTCGACCTCTAGGCGAGCTCCGGGCGACCAGGGTGGGTCAGGGAAGGATCAGCCAGTCGAAGGCCAGGGCGGCGGCGAGACCGCCCACGAGGAGCCAGCTGCCCAGGCGCGTACGGCCGTTGCGGGAGAGCTCGATCACCACGCCGCAGAGGATCATGGCCAGTCCGTACACGCCGACGACCAGCACGGACGTCCGGCTCGCCAGCCGGATCACCAGGATCGCCGCCATGGCGACCAGCAGGACGGACGCGGCCGCTATCCGCAGTTGGCGGGCCTGCTTCGGGCTCAAACCGGAGGTGCTCATGTCGTGGGAGCGTAACGGACGGCGGTTAGGCTGTTCGCATGACGACCGGGGTGCGCCGCAGGATGGGCGTCGAGGAGCGCAAGCAGCAGCTGATCGGGGTGGCGCTCGAGCTGTTCAGCCACCGCTCTCCCGACGAGGTCTCCATCGACGAGATCGCCGCGGCCGCGGGGATCTCGCGGCCGCTGGTCTACCACTACTTCCCCGGTAAGCAGAGCCTGTACGAGGCGGCGCTGCGGAGGGCGGCCGACGAGCTGGCGGCCCGGTTCGTGGAGCCGCGGCAGGGCCCGCGCGGCGCGCGCCTGCTGCGCGTGATGCGGCGGTTCTTCGACTTCGTGGACGACCACGGCCCGGGTTTCGCGGCGCTGATGCGCGGCGGACCGGCGGTGGGCTCCTCGACGACGAGCGCGATCGTCGAGGAGGTGCGGCAGGCCGCGTACGAGCAGGTCCTGGCACAACTGGAGGTCGACGAGCCTTCGGCGCGGCTCGAGCTGGTCGTCCGCTCCTGGGTGTCGCTCGCCGAGTCGACCGCGCTGCTGTGGCTGGACGGGCGCCGGGTGCCGCGCGAGGAGCTGGAGCTGCAGCTCGTGCACGACTTCGCGGCGCTCGCCGCCGTGGCCGCGGCTTACGACGAGGGGATGGCGGACGTCATGGTCCGGATCCTCGCCGACGAGCCGGCCGACGGGCCGTTCGGTGACCTGATGGGCCGGCTCATGGCGCTGACCGCGCGGGTGCCCGCGCAGCGAACGGCGTAGTCAGGCCTTGCGGTAGGAGGGGTCGAGGTCGCGGACCTCGGCGGAGAGGCGTACGCCCTCGGTCTCCTTGAGGTACGCGGGCAGCAGCGCGAGCACGGCCTCCGTGAGACGGGCCTTCGTCTCGTCCGTACGGCCGGGCAGCAGGGCGATCTCGACATGGACCACGAGATCGTCGGTCGAGCCGTCGCCCACGACGAACTCCTCGACCTCACGGAAGCGGGTCTTGCAGGCGTCGATCCGCGTGTCGACGGTCTCCACGACGAACGGGTGCAGGGCGAGCCCGAAGCCGCGGCGGTCGAGCGGTGCGGAGTAGTCCACGGTGATCTGCGGCATGAAGGTCACTCCCGGTCGTATGGATGTATGGCCACACCATTACGGTGATCACCATGAGCGCACAAGTGACCTTCCGGCAGGCGGACGACCACGATCTCGACCTTCTGGTGGGGTTGTTCGACGGGGCCGCGCGCTGGATGGTGCGCCACGGGATCGACCAGTGGAAGCCGGGCGACAAGAGCGCGGAGCACTTCCGGGCGCGGATCTCCACGGGCGAGGTGTGGCTGGCGTCCTGCGGAGACCGGGCCGTCGGGGCCTACGAGCTGTGGTGGGACGACGAGCAGGCGTGGGGCCCGCAGCCCCCGGTCGCGGGCTATGTCCACCGCTTGATGACCGACCGGGAGTCCGCCCCCGCCGGCGCCGGCCGCGCGCTCCTCGCGCATGCCGAGGAGCGGATCGCGGCCGGTGGGAGGAGCGTGGCGCGGTTGGACTGTGTGACGAGCAACCCGCGGCTCCGTACGTACTACGAAGCCGCGGGTTACGGGGTCGTCGGCGAGGAGCCGGGGAAGCTCGCCGCCGACGGCACGCGTTACGGGGTCACGCTGTTGGAGAAGGCGCTCACCCGGCCTTGAAGACGGCCACCGTGCGGGCCGGGACGGTGAAGGTTCCCGAACCGGACTCGTAGGAGGCGGACGTGACCGTGGAGTCGGAGCCCGCTGCCTGGACCGGGTGCAGGGTGTAGCCCTTGTCGGCCAGGTTCGCGATCCGCTGGGTCTGCCGCTCCGGCGTGGCGTTGAAGACCACGACCAGGTCGCCGAGGCGCATGGTGATCACGCCCGGGGTCTCGCCGGTGCCGGAGAGCGGGAAGGACAGGGCGTCCTGGACCTGCCCGGCGGTGGCGAGCGAGAAGGCGGGCTCGGTCGTACGGATCTTCTGGAGGTCCCGGTAGGCGGCCGAGGCGCCGTCGATCTGCGCGCAGCCCACGGTGAGTCCCGGCTGGGTCAGGAGGGGCTTTCCGAAGCCCCACTTGGCCTTGTTGTCGGCCGCCGGAGGCAGGCCGCGGCCGAAGCCGTTGCCGTCCCGGCAGTCCCAGTGGATCGCGTTGAACCAGTCGCCGCTGTCGTACGAGTTGCGGTCGAGCGACTTGGAGCGCAGCAGGTCCGAGCCCGCCTGGGAGAGCGCGGGGCCCTGGGAGAGCGTCGCCGTCGCCATGGCGAGGACCTGCATCCTGGCCCGGTCGGCCGGAGACGTAGCCGCCGGCAGCTTGAAGGCGAGCGCGTCGTAGAGGGTCTCGTTGTCGTGGGCGTCGGCGTAGGCGAGGGCGTCGCCGGGGGCGGCCGCGTAGCCGGCCGGGGCGCCGTTGTAGTCGACCTGGGAGCCCTTGACCGTACGGCCGGAGGTGTCGGTGAAGGTGTAGTCGGCGAGGTTGCCGCTCAGCCCCACCTTGATCAGGTCCTGGTAGTGGAGCAACCGGGCCTTCTGCTGCTCCGGAGTTCCGTTGGCGGAGGAGGAGTTGGGATCGGTGAAGAGGCCCGAGGCGAAGCCCTGGACGCCCGGGTCCTCGTCGAACGGGCCGCCGCCGCGAACGGCGTCGCGGGCCCGGTCGGAGAAGGTGGCGATGCCCGTGCCGGCCATGTTCTTCTGGGTGGCCTGGACGAAGCGGGCGTCGTCGGCGATCTCGCCGAAGTTCCAGCCCTCGCCGTAGAGGACGATCGACTTTCCGTCGACGCCGTCCTTCTCGACCGTCAGCGCGTCCAGCGCCTTGCGGACGGCGAGGATGTTCTCCTTCGGGTGGTGGCCCATGAGGTCGAAGCGGAAGCCGTCGACCTTGTACTGCCTGGCCCAGGTGACGACCGAGTCGACGACGAGCTTGCCCATCATGGCGTTCTCGGGCGCGGTGTTGGCGCAGCAGGTGGAGGTGGCGACGGAGCCGTCGGCCTGGAGGCGCTGGTAGTAGCCGGGCACGACCTTGTCGAGGACGGACTTGTCGGCCTGGCCGGCGGCGACGGTGTGGTTGTAGACCACGTCCATGACGGTCCGCAGACCGGCACCGTTGAGGGACTGGACCATCTGCCGGAACTCGACCGTGCGGCGGGTGCCTTCGGGGTCGGTGGCGTAGGAGCCCTCGGGGACGGTGTAGTGCAGCGGGTCGTAGCCCCAGTTGTACGCGTCCTTGGCCGCGGCGGCGGCCACGCAGGCCTGCTGCTCCTCGGAGTCGGGGGCGTAGACCTTCAGGTCGCAGGCGGGTTCGGTCCGGTCGGACTTCTTCTCGGGAATGGTGCCGATGTCGAAGGCGGGCAGGAGGTGGACGTAGGAAGTGCCGGAGGCGGCCAGTGCCTTCAGGTGCTGTGAGCCCTTGCTGCCGGGGTCGGTGAAGGCCAGGTACGTGCCGCGGTGGTCGGCCGGGGCGGTCGGGTCCGCGATCGAGAAGTCCCGGACGTGGAGCTCCTGGATCTGGGCGTCGCGCAGCGGTACGGCGGCGGGCTTCCTCAGGCCGGTCCAGCCCTTGGGGGCGAGCTTCGGGTCCGCGAGGTCGACGATCAGGCTGCGGGCCGAGTCGTTGGTGAGGGCGGTGGAGTAGGGGTCGGTGACCTTGTTGGTGACGATCTGCCGGACGGTGGGCGCCCAGACCTTCACGACGTACCGGTAGGGCTTGCCCGTCCACGCGCGCGTGCCGGTGACCGACCAGACGCCGGAGGCGTCGTCGCGGCGCATGGGCACGGCCTTGCCGTCGAGTTCGAGGGCGACCGACTGGGCGGTGGGTGCCCAGAGGGAGAGCGTGGGACGGCCGCCGCGGAACACCGGGCCGAGGGCGGCCTCGGTCGCCTTCGGGGCGTAGAGGTCGTCGAGCACACCGGCGAGCTGGACGCCCGTGGCGGTCAGGACGGCGCCGTTCGCCGCGTACTGGGCGGCGACGAGCTGACCCTTGAGCGCCTCGCGGATCCGGTCGCGGTCGCGCGGGTCGATGCTGAAGGCTCCGTACGACTTCAGGTGCGGGAAGGCGGCCTTCTGGGCGTCGGTCAGCTGCGTCGGGTTCAGGCGCAGGACCTGGCGGTCGCCGCTGAGGGCACCGTCCTTCACCGTGACCGAGCCGTCGCGGGAGGAGAGGAGGACGCTGGAGGCGGCGGCGTCGCTGCCGTTCCAGGCGAGGGTGGTCTCGTCGATCCAGACGGCCTGGGCCTTGGTGAGGTCGAGGGCCGCGCCGCTGCCCTTGGGCTGCGGGAGCAGGTACTTCTCCTGGCCGCCGAGCAGCCAGACCTCGTGGCCGTTGGCCTTCAGGTCGAGGGACTGGTCGGAGGGCAGGTCCTTCTCGTCGCCCTTGTGCAGGATGTAGCTGAGGGAGGTCGTGCCGGCGGCGAGCGGGACTTCGTAGACCGCCCCGTAGGCGTCGGTGCGCACCGGCTCCAGCGGCTTGCTCCAGTCGGTGGGGTTCGCGGCGCCGGTCCAGGTGTGCAGGCCCCAGCCGTCGTACTGGCCGTCGGCGCGCTTGTAGTGCAGCACGGCCTTCGTCGTGTCCTGGGGCGGGTACGCGCCCTCGGGCGCGGCGTTCAGAACGGTCGGCCTGCCCTGCTCGATCCAGACCTCGCCCGTCTTGGAGAGGTCGACGGCGCGGTCGGCGTCGGTGTCCTTGACGCCGTCCTTGTTCACGGCGATGAAGCCGACCGAGGAGGCGCCGGGCTTGAGCTTGACGTAGGCGAAGGCGCCGTACGCGTCACGGCCGGTGAAGGGCTTTCCGGCGGGCCAGGTGGTGCCTTCGCCGTCGGCGATGTCGCCCCAGGTGTACAGGCCCCAGTCGGCGTAGTCCCCGTCCGTGCGCTTGTAGTGGACGATGGCGTAGTCGCGCTGGGTGGCGGTCGGCGGCTGCTCGACGGCCGGTGCGCCGCTGGTGGTCGCGGCGGTCGCGCTCGCGGTGCGGCCCGCGCTGTCGACGACGACCGCCTTGTAGCGCAGGGCGGTGCCGGCGGGCGCGGTGACCTTCTGGGTGACCTTGTAGGGGGCGTGGTCGGCGGAGCCGAGGACCTGCCACCTGCCGTTGCCGGTCTGGGCGGCGAAGACGACGCGGTTCAGCTGTCCGCCGGTGACGTCGGCGGACAGCTCGACGGTGCCGGTGGCGCCTGCGTCGGGGGCCTTGAGGGTGATCGTCGGCGTGGCGGTGGGCGCGCCGAGCGGCTTCGCGGCCTTGAGCACGAGGGAGCCGAGCGCCGGGACGGTCACCGTGATCTTCGTGTCGCCGGCGCTGGTGACGCGGGCGTCACCGCCGTGGATCGCGGTGAACTCCATGCCTGCGGAGCCGGTGGGGATCTCGACGGTCCGCGCCTCGGTGGAGCTGTTCACCGCGACGACGTACTCGGTCTTCGTGCGGGCGTCGGTACGGGAGAAGGCGTAGACGGAGCCCTCGGCGTACCGCTGCTCCTGGACGCCGTCGCGCAGTGCGGGGTGCTTCTTCGTGAGCGCGGAGAGGGCGGCGATCTGCCGGTAGAGCGGGTGCGTGGGGTCGTACGCGTCGGCGGCGTGGGTGCGGTCGGTGCCGAGCTGGTCGTCGTCCAGGTAGTCGGCGGTCTTCGACGCGAAGAGGGTCTGCCGGGAGTCCTTGTCGCCGCCGGCGCCGGTGTAGCCCTGCTCGTCGCCGTAGTAGACGACGGGGTTGCCGCGGGTGAGGAACATCAGCTCGTTGGCGAGCCGGTAGCGCTGGAGGAGTTCGGCGTCGTCGGCCTTCGGGTTGTCCTGCTTGAGGAAGGTGCCGAAGCGGCCCATGTCGTGGTTGCCGAGGAAGGGGACCGACTCGTAGGCGTTGGCCTTGTCGGTGGTGTAGCGGTAGTCCTGGGCGAAGAGGTTCGCCAGCTTGTCCGCGGAGCCGCTCTGGGAGGCGAAGGTGCGGGCGGCGTCCTGGAAGGGGAAGTCGAGGGTGGCGTCCAGGCGGCCCTCGGTCACGTACGGGGCCGTGATCGCCGGGTCGGCGGAGTAGACCTCGCCGAACATGAAGAAGTCGTCGCGGCCGCGGCGCGCGGCGTACTCGTCGAGGGCGGTGGCCCACTGGGTCCAGAACGCGGTGTCGACGTGCTTGACGGTGTCGATGCGGAAGCCGTCGATGTCGAAGTCGCGGACCCAGCGCTGGTAGATCTTCTCCATGCCCTGGACGACCTCGGGGCGCTCGGTCCACAGGTCGTCCAGACCGACGAAGTCGCCGTACTGGGAGGACTCGCCGGCGAAGGTGGAGTCGCCCCGGTTGTGGTACATCGTCGGGTCGTTGAGCCAGGAGGGGACCTTGAGGTTCTTCTTCTCGGCGGGGACGACGGGGGTGCGGGGGAAGGAGTCGGTGTCGACGCGCGGGAAGGTGCCGTTCGGGTCGCGGTCGTCGAAGGGGACGCCGTCCGCGGTCAGATAGGGGAAGGCGCCCTTGGAGAGGTAGTCGTAGGTCTTCTCCTTGTAGTCGACGACATCGGCGGTGTGGTTGGTGATGACGTCGAAGAAGACCTTCATGCCCTTGGCGTGGGCGTGGTCGATCAGCTTCTCCAGGTCGGCGTTGGTGCCGAAGTGCGGGTCGACCTGGGTGAAGTCGGTGATCCAGTAGCCGTGGTAGCCGGCGGACGCGTCCTTGCCGGTGCCCTGGACGGGCTGGTTCTTGAAGATCGGCGCGAGCCAGATGGCGGTGGTGCCGAGGCCCTTGATGTAGTCGAGCTTCTTCGTGAGCCCCTTGAGGTCGCCGCCCTGGTAGAACCCCTTGTCGGCGGGGTCGAACCCGGTCTGGAGCCGGGTGCCGGTGAGGCCGCCGCGGTCGTTGGCGGTGTCGCCGTTGGCGAACCGGTCGGGCAGGACGAAGTAGAACTGCTCGCGGGTGAGGTCGTGCCGCGCGGGCTGACCGGCCAGGCTCCTGTCGGAGGGCGGGGGTGGGGGCGGGGGCGCGGCGGATGCGGGGAGGGCGGGCACGAGTGCCGCGCACAGGGCGGTGGCCACGGCGGCCGCCGTTCTCTTGCGTATCACGGGTCTTCTCCCTGGAGGTACGGGAAGGAGGGCCGCCCCGATGGGGCGGCCCTGTGAGAAGGGGGCGTCAGCTGCGGAACGTGTCCGTCAGGACGAGCTGGCCCGTCGACGGGACCGTCGCCACGCGGTTCGCGCCCGACTCCCACGTCACGTTGCCCGCCTCGTCCTTGCGGACGTACTTGTACTCGAACGACGTGCCCGCCGGCAGGGAGACGTCCAGCTTCCAGACCGGGTACGACGCCGGGTCCAGCTTCAGGGCCGCCGACGGGGACCAGTTGCCCAGCTCCGCGCGGTTGCCGGTCACGTAGATGTTCTGGCCGACCGTCGTCGTCGCCGTGACGTTGAAGGACGCTCCGGTCGCCGCGGGCGGCGGGGTCGTACCGCCCGCCCCGCACGTCTTCGCGTTCACGTGCAGCGCGAGCGCCGTGTTCGACGCCAGCGTCGCCGTGAACTGGCCCGCCGAGTTCACCGTCACGGCCGTGTTCGACTGCACGTCGCAGTACGTGCCGGCGGCCAGCCCCGTCTGGAACGTACGGCTCAGCGACGCGCCCTCGTGGTTGATGGCGACGTACGCCTTGTCGCCCCGCCCGAACGCGATCGCGTTGTTGCCGTTGTCCCACCAGTTGCCGACCGCCGTGCCGCGCGCCGCGTTGCGGAAGCCGACCATCGAGGCGATCTCGCGCCAGGCGTGCTGGCACTTCCAGCCGTCGCTGTAACAGGCGTTCACCTGGCCGCCGTTCGGCGCGCCCGCGTCCTTGTCGGACCACTCGTAGCCGGAGTGGACGTCCGGGGAGCCGTAGGGCCAGGCCAGCATGAAGACCGAGGCGAGCGTGTAGGTGGCGCCCGACTTGTAGTTGAGGGTGTCGCCGCCGCGCTCGGTGTCGTGGTTGTCGACGAAGACCCCGGACTTCCCGGAGGACATGTAGCCCCAGGACTCGCCGAAGTTGTTCAGGTAGGCGAGCTTCTCCGAGCCGAAGATCCGCTTGAGGTCCCGTGCGTAGCGGAACTCCTGCACGTCTCCGTTGCCCAGGTACTCGCTCGGCGAGACCGCCTCGCCGGCGCCGAATATCGCCTCCTGCTTCCAGTACACGCCCGGGTTGCTCAGCCGCGACTTGATGTTCGCGAGGTCCGCGGCCGGCATGTGCTTGGCGGCATCGACCCGGAAGCCGTCCACGCCGAGCGAGAGCAGGTCGTTCATGTAGGCGGCGATCCGGCCACATACCCAGTCCTCGCCGGTGTCGAGGTCCGGCAGGCCCACGAGTTCGCAGTTCTGGACGTTCGCCCGGTCCTGGTAGTTCGAGATCGTGGCCCGGCAGTCGTCCATGTCGGCGCCCGAGTACAGGCCCGGGTAGTCGTACTTCGAGAACGAGGTCCCGCCCGTTCCCGTGCCCGACGCGTTCGCCATGTGGTTGATGACGGTGTCGGCGACGACCTTCACGCCCGCCGCGTGACAGGTGTCGACCATGCTCTTGAAGGCGGTGCGGTCGCCGAGCGGGCCGGCGATCTTGTAGCTGACCGGCTGGTACGCGGTCCACCAGGTGGAGCCCTGGATGCGTTCCTGGGGCGGCGAGACCTGGACGTACCCGTAGCCCGCGGGGCCGAGCTGCTCGGTGCAGGCCTTCGCCACGGAGGCGAACTTCCACTCGAACATCACCGCGGTGACGTCCTTCTCACCGGGCGGGGCGGCCTGCGCGGGGGCGGGTGCCGTGACGGCCACAGCGGCTCCCGCCACGAAGGCGAGTGCAGCGGCCACGGTCTTTCTGGCCATGTTGTCCTCCTGCTGACTTCACTGTCGCAAGATGTTGCCGAAAATGACAGCAACTGTTTTCAGCCGTGACCGTACGAGTGCCCCGAGGCCCGGTCAACCCTTGCGACCCCTCAATGCAGGGAGTTACGCAAGGAGTTGCAGCGAGGAGCCGGCCGGCGGCTGGGCCGTGGAGCCCCGCACCACCAGCTCCGGCTGGAAGACGAACTCCGTGCGCTGCACGGGATTCCCCTCGACCTCCTCCAGGAGCGCGCCCACCGCCGCCGTCGCCATCGCCTGCACCGGCTGACGCACGGTGGTGAGCGGCGGGTCCGTGAACGCGATCAGCGGCGAGTCGTCGAAGCCGACGACCGACACGTCACGGGGCACGTCGAGGCCCCGTGCGCGCACCGCGCGGATCGCGCCGAGCGCCATCAGGTCGGAGCCGCAGACGATGCCGGTGCAGCCCTGGTCGAGCAGGATGTCGGCCGCCGCGTGCCCGCCCTCGACGCCGAACAGCGTGGGGCGGACGTAGCGTTCGGCCTCCGCCCGCTCGATCCCGAGCAGATGGTGCAGCTCGGCCGCGAAACCCTCCGCCTTGCGGCGCGAGGGCACATAGCGCGTCGGGCCGATCGCGAGACCGATCCGCTCGTGGCCCAGCTCGACCAGGTGCCGTACGGCCATCCGCGCCGCCGCCCGGTCGTCGGGCGAGACGAAGTTGGCGTCGATGCGCTCGTTGAAGCCGTTGATGAGGACGAACGGGACGCCCCGCGCGGCCAGTCGGACGTACCGCTCGGGGTCGGCGCTGGCGTCCGCGTGCAGCCCGGAGAGGAAGACGATGCCGGTGACCCCGCGCTCCTCCAGCTGCTCGACCAGCTCGTCCTCGGTGGCGCCGCCGGGCATCTGGGTGCAGAGCACCGGGGTGTAGCCGTACCCGGCCAGGACCTGCTCGATGACCTGGGCGAAGGCCGGGAAGATCGGGTTGGTCAGCTCGGGCACGACCAGGCCGACCAGACCGGCGCTGCGGCGTTTCAGCCGTACGGGACGCTCGTAGCCGAGCACGTCGAGCGCGGCCAGGACGCGGTGCCGGGTCGCGCCGGCCACGCCTGCCTTGCCGTTGAGGACGCGGCTGACGGTGGCCTCGCTGACGCCGGACTGGGCCGCGATGTCCGCGAGCCGCGGGGGGGGGGGGGCGGGGGCCCCCCGCCGGGGGGGGGGGGAAACCCCCCCCCCACCCGGGTGGGGGGGGGGCGCGACAACAATCCAAGACCCCGGGGGGGGGGGTATTAAAAAAAAG
>NZ_JBHWJZ010000053.1:0-40921 GCF_042731085.1 Streptomyces sp. NPDC059875 | reverse complement strand
CTCGCTATGACAAACGCGCCAGCCACTACCAAGCCATGGTCACCCTCGCCTGCCTCCGACTCTGGCTGCCATGACTTTCCGGACAGGCCCTAGGACCAGAGCCGCATGGGCGCTCGGACGGGACCCGGCACACTCTCCGCATGAACACGGACACTCAGCCGATCCCGGACGCGACCGTCGACGCCTACCTGCGCCGCATCGGAGCCACGCGTCCGAACCGCCCGGACGCGGCGGCCCTGCGCGACCTGCATCTGCGGCACTTGAGAACGGTCCCCTTCGAGAACCTGTCGATCCACCTCGGCGAGGACATCGTCCTGGAGGAGCAGGCACTGCTCGACAAGGTGGTCGGCGCCCGCAGGGGAGGGTTCTGCTACGAGATCAACGCCGCCTTCGCCGTCCTGCTGCGCGAACTCGGCTTCGCCGTCACCCTCCTTCAGGGGCGCGGCTTCGGCGAGGGAGGCCGGCCGGGCATCCCGTACGACCACATGGCGGTGCTGGTGGAGTCGGAGGGGGAACGGTGGCTCGCGGACGTCGGGTTCGGTGACCACACCCACTTTCCGCTGGCGCTGGACGAGCGGGGCGACCAGACGGACCCGGGCGGGTTGTTCCGCATCGTCGAGACCGAGGACGGCGATCTGGACGTGCTGCGGAACGGCAGACCGCAGTGCCGGCTGGAGACACGGCCGCGCGTGCTCGCGGACTTCACGGCGGCCGCGTGGTACCACCGCACCTCCCCGGACTCGCACTTCACCCGCTCACTCGTCTGCTCCCGGCTCACCGAGGAGGGCCGGATCACCCTCAGCGGCCGGAAGCTCGTCACGCACGTGAACGGCGAGCGCACCGAGCGACTGCTCGACGGCGACGAGGAGGTGAGGGCGGCGTACCGGGACGGGTTCGGCATCGAGCTGACCGACCTGCCCGTGCTCCCGTCCCGGGCGCCACGGGACCAGCAGGGGTAGGCAGAGTCGTCGGTCCTACGGGGCTTCCAGCCAGCCCTCGTACTCCGCCGCGAGCTCGTCCAGCGCCGCGGAGTCCAGCCGGCCCTCCGGGTCCTCCACGACCACCAGCCACTGCGCGTCCTCGGCGTCGTCCTCGCCGGCCAGCGCGTCCCGTACGAGCTGAGGCTCCTCGGCGAGGCCGAAGCGGGCGGGAAGTTCTTCGGCGACCTCCTCGGCGGCGTCGCGGTCGGGCAGTACCAGTACGTGTCGTTCGCTCACCCCGCCATTCTCGGGCATGGGCCTGGCTGTCAGTGGCCCGTGGGATGCTGGTCGGGATGGCCACCAGGAAGAATTCGACCGACGACCTCCTCGCCCCCGTGACGCTCGCCGTGGGCCAGGAGGACCTGCTCCTCGACCGCGCCGTCCAGGAGGTGGTGGCGGCCGCGCGGGCCGCCGACTCCGACACGGACGTACGGGACCTCACCTCCGATCAGCTCCAGCCGGGGACGCTGGCGGAGCTGACGAGCCCGTCGCTCTTCGCCGAGCGCAAGGTGCTGGTCGTGCGGAACGCGCAGGACCTGTCCGCGGACACGATCAAGGACATCAAGGCGTACCTCGACGCGCCCATCGAGGAGATCACGCTGGTGCTGCTCCACGCGGGCGGCGCCAAGGGCAAGGGGCTCCTGGACGCGGCGCGGAAGGCGGGCGCGCGGGAGGTGGCCTGCCCGAAGACGACGAAGCCGGCGGAGCGGCTGACGTTCGTACGGCAGGAGTTCCGGGCGCTGGGACGGTCGGCGACGCCCGAGGCGTGCCAGGCGCTGGTCGACTCGATCGGCAGTGACCTACGGGAGCTGGCGTCGGCGGTGTCGCAGCTGACGGCGGACGTCGAGGGGACGATCGACGAGGCGATCGTCGGGCGGTACTACACGGGGCGGGCGGAGGCGTCGTCGTTCAACGTCGCGGACCGCGCGGTGGAGGGGCGGGCGGCGGAGGCGCTGGAGGCGCTGCGCTGGTCCCTCTCGACCGGCGTCCCGGCGGTCCTGATCACCAGCGCGCTGGCGCAGGGTGTCCGGGCGATCGGCAAGCTGTCGGCGGCGCGGGGTGGTCGGCCGGCGGATCTCGCTCGGGAGCTCGGCATGCCGCCGTGGAAGATCGACCGCGTGCGGCAGCAGATGCGGGGCTGGACGCCGGACGGGGTCTCGCTGGCGCTACGGGCGGTGGCGGAGGCGGACGCGGGCGTGAAGGGTGGCGGGGACGACCCGGAGTATGCGCTGGAGAAGGCGGTCGTCGCGGTGGCGAGGGCGGCGCGGCTTCGCCGGTAGGGAGCGGGGCGGGGGGCGGTATGGGGCGGGTGCCGGTGCGTCGAGCCGGGGCGGGTTGATTCCCCCACCCCGCCCCTTCCCGAAACCCTGCCGGGGGCCGGTGGGGGGAATTTGCCCGGGGCTGCGCCCCGTCCCCGCCGGGAGGCAGCGGCTTCGCGCCGCGCGGATACGGCCCGGTCTCTGTGAGGCGCGGCGGCTTCGCGCCGCCTGGGTACGGCCCGGCTCCCGCCGGGAAGCGGCAGCTTCGTGCCGCTGGGCCTGCCCCTGCCCCTACTGGGAAGCGGTGGCTTCGTGCCGCGGGTCTGTCCCGGCTCCTGCCAGGAAGCGGCGGCTCTGCGCCGCCGAGCTGTCCCGGCCCTGCTGGGGGCAGTGGTACTGGCCGGGCCCGTGGAAGGTTCGTGCCGCGTGGCGGTGGGCACGGCCGTCGCGGGGTGTTGGGGACGGCGAAGGCCCCGGGCCTCCTGGGGAAGGAGGGCTCGGGGCCTTCGGCGTACGGATGGTGGGCTCGTACACGCGTGGCGAACGCGTATCGCGTACGAGTCCGGGGTGCCGGTTGGGAGCGGGGTAGAGGGCCCGCTGGGTCCCGTCCGGCGTTACATCAGAGGGGCTCAGCCCTGCAGAGCGGCAACCTTGGTGGCCAGCGCCGACTTCTTGTTGGCGGCGGCGTTCTTGTGGATGACGCCCTTCGAGACAGCCTTGTCGAGCGCGCGGGAGGCGGCGCGAGAAGCCACGACGGCCTTCTCGACGTCACCCGCGGCGACGGCCTCGCGGGCCTTGCGGATCGCGGTCTTGAGCGAGGACTTGACGGCCTTGTTGCGCAGGCGCGCCTTCTCGTTCGTCTTGTTCCGCTTGATCTGGGACTTGATGTTCGCCACGAAAAGAGCCTTTTCAGGTTCGGTGTTGTTTCTGAGGTGTGCCTCTTCGCTGAGAGGGCGTACGAGACACAGCTGTCCACGATATCAGGGCCCGTAACCTCCGCCCAAACCGAGCGGAGCCGCTCACTCGTGGGACCATGGAGCCTACGTATCGATCCGACCATCGCCCCGAGACGAGACCCTGCGTGCCCGCGACTCCTACCCACGTGCCTGAGCCGAGCCGTACCGACCCGGCGTTGATCCGCAATTTCTGCATCATCGCGCACATCGACCACGGCAAGTCCACCCTCGCCGACCGGATGCTCCAGCTGACCGGGGTGGTCGACCAGCGGCAGATGCGCGCCCAGTACCTCGACCGGATGGACATCGAGCGCGAGCGCGGCATCACGATCAAGTCCCAGGCGGTCCGTCTTCCCTGGTCGCCCACCGAGGGCGCGGGCCAGGGGAAGACCCACATCCTCAACATGATCGACACCCCCGGGCACGTCGACTTCACCTATGAGGTCTCGCGGTCCCTGGCGGCCTGCGAGGGCACGATCCTCCTCGTCGACGCGGCCCAGGGCATCGAGGCGCAGACCCTCGCGAACCTGTACCTCGCGATGGAGAACGACCTCACGATCGTTCCCGTGCTGAACAAGATCGACCTGCCGGCCGCGCAGCCGGAGAAGTTCTCCGAGGAGCTCGCCAACCTCATCGGCTGCCAGCCGGAGGACGTGCTCAAGGTCTCCGCCAAGACCGGTCTCGGCGTCGAGGCGCTGCTCGACCGGGTCGTGGCGAACGTGCCGGCCCCCGTCGGTGTCGCCGACGCCCCCGCCCGCGCGATGATCTTCGACTCCGTCTACGACTCCTACCGCGGTGTCGTCACGTACGTCCGAGTCGTCGACGGCCAGCTCAACAAGCGCGAGCGCATCAAGATGATGTCGACCGGCGCCACCCACGAGCTGCTCGAGATCGGTGTCTCGTCCCCGGAGATGACGTCGTCCGACGGTCTCGGCGTCGGCGAGGTCGGCTACCTCATCACCGGTGTGAAGGACGTCCGCCAGTCCAAGGTCGGTGACACGATCACCTCCCTGAGCAAGGGCGCCACCGAGGCGCTCGGCGGCTACAAGGACCCCAAGCCGATGGTGTTCTCGGGCCTCTACCCGCTGGACGGCTCGGAGTACCCGGACCTCCGCGAGGCGCTCGACAAGCTGCAGCTCAACGACGCCGCGCTCGTCTACGAGCCGGAGACCTCCGCGGCTCTCGGCTTCGGCTTCCGTGTCGGCTTCCTCGGTCTGCTGCACCTGGACGTGATCCGGGAGCGGCTCGAGCGCGAGTTCGGTCTCGACCTGATCGCCACCGCCCCCAACGTGGTCTACCGCGTGGTCATGGAGGACGGCAGCGAGCACACGGTCACGAACCCGAGCGAGTTCCCCGAGGGCAAGATCAGCGACGTGTTCGAGCCCGTCGTGCGCGCCACGATCCTCGCCCCGAGCGAGTTCATCGGCGCGATCATGGAGCTCTGCCAGACCCGTCGCGGCACCCTCCTCGGCATGGACTACCTCTCCGAGGACCGGGTGGAGATCCGTTACACCCTCCCCCTCGCCGAGATCGTCTTCGACTTCTTCGACCAGCTGAAGTCCAAGACGCGCGGGTACGCCTCCCTGGACTACGAGCCCACCGGCGAGCAGGCGTCCAGCCTGGTCAAGGTCGACATCCTGCTGCACGGCGACAAGGTCGACGCCTTCTCGGCCGTCACCCACAAGGACGCCGCGTACGCGTACGGTGTGCGGCTCGTCGCCAAGCTGCGCGAGCTGATCCCGCGGCAGGCCTTCGAGGTGCCGATCCAGGCCGCGATCGGCTCCCGGGTGATCGCCCGCGAGACCATTCGCGCCATCCGCAAGGACGTCCTCGCCAAGTGCTACGGCGGTGACATCTCCCGTAAGCGGAAGCTGCTCGAGAAGCAGAAGGAAGGCAAGAAGCGGATGAAGATGGTCGGCTCCGTGGAGGTCCCGCAGGAGGCCTTCATCGCCGTCCTGTCGAGCGACGACTCCGCGGGCGGCAAGACCAAGAAGTGATCGTAAGCAATCAGCCAATTAGCTGACAGATACATCGAACGGGCTCACGTGCACACAGTGCGGGGGCCCGTTCGTTATGAAGCGGGTATGAAGAGGCGGCCCGCAGCCTCTTACGCGCCGGACTTCGGCGCCTTACTCTGATCGCGGCTCGTAGGTTACTCGCCAGTTAGTACGCATGGAACGCACCGCCAGAACGCACCGCCGCCGCCCGGAGGACGTCGTGAGCGACACACAGACCCTGATCGAGAACCGGCCGCCTTCCGTGGCGACCCTCTTCCTTGAGCGCGTGGCGCGGACTCCCGACGCGGAGGCCTATCGCTACCCGGTCCCGGCTGCTTCCGGCCAGGGCCCGGACGACTGGAAGTCGCTCAGCTGGGAGCAGGCCGCCGAGCGGGTCTACGCCATCGCGGCCGGTCTGATCGACCTGGGGGTCCAGCCGGAGGAGCGGGTCGCGCTGGCCTCCGCCACCCGGGTGGAGTGGATCCTCGCCGACCTCGGTGTGATGTGCGCGGGCGCCGCCACGACCACCGTCTACCCGCAGACCAACGCCGAGGAGTCGGCGTTCATCCTCTCCGACTCCGAGTCCAAGGTGCTGATCGCGGAGGACGCGGCGCAGGTCGCCAAGGCCGTCGAGCGCCGAGCGGACCTCCCCGGCCTCCACCACGTCGTGGTCATCGACCCGGCCGGCGTCGAGACCGACGACTGGGTCCTGAGCCTCGCCGACCTGGAGGCGCGCGGCAAGGCGTACCTGGAGAGGCACGCCGAGGCCGTCAAGGAGCGGGTCGCCGCGATCACCGCCGACCAGCTCGCCACGCTCATCTACACCTCGGGCACCACCGGCCGCCCCAAGGGCGTCCGCCTTCCGCACGACAACTGGTCGTACATGGCCAAGGCCATCGCCGCGACCGGTCTGGTGACCAAGGACGACGTCCAGTACCTGTGGCTGCCGCTCGCCCACGTCTTCGGCAAGGTGCTGACCTCCGGCCAGATCGAGGTCGGGCACGTCACCGCCGTCGACGGCCGGATCGACAAGATCATCGTGAACCTGCCGGTCGTCCAGCCGACCTACATGGCGGCCGTTCCGCGCATCTTCGAGAAGGTCTACAACGGAGTCGCCGCCAAGGCCCGCGAGGGCGGCGCCGCCAAGTACAAGATCTTCCAGTGGGCGGCCGACGTCGCCCGCGAGTACGCGAAGGTCAGCCAGGACAACTTCCGTCGCACCGGCACGGCCTCGGCCCCCTTCGGCCTCACCGCCAAGCACAAGGTCGCCGACGCGCTGGTCTACAAGAAGCTCCGAGAGGCGTTCGGCGGCCGGCTGCGCGCCGCGGTCTCCGGCTCGGTCGCCCTCGCGCCCGAGATCGGCTTCTTCTTCTCCGGCGCCGGCATCCACATCCTGGAGGGCTACGGCCTCACGGAGACCAGCGCGGCCTCCTTCGTCAACCCGGGCGAGGCCTACCGCACCGGCACCGTCGGCAAGCCGCTCCCCGGCTGCGAGGTCCGCATCGCCGACGACGGCGAGATCCTGCTGCGCGGCCCCGGCGTCATGGAGGGCTACCACGGCCTGCCGGAGAAGACGGCCGAGGTCCTGGAGGCGGACGGCTGGTTCCACACCGGTGACATCGGCGAGCTCTCGGCCGACGGCTACCTGCGGATCACCGACCGCAAGAAGGACCTGTTCAAGACCTCGGGCGGCAAGTACATCGCACCGACCGAGGTCGAGGGCCAGTTCAAGGCCGTCTGCCCGTTCGTCTCCAACATCGTCGTCCTGGGCGCCGACCGGAACTACTGCTCCGCGCTCATCGCCCTCGACGAGCCGTCCATCCTCGGCTGGGCCGCCGAGCACGACCTCGCCGGCAAGTCCTACGCCGAGGTCGTCGCCTCCCCGCAGGTCGAGAAGCTGATCCAGGGGTACGTGGACCGCCTCAACGAGGGTCTCCAGCGCTGGCAGACCATCAAGAAGTTCCGTCTGCTGCCGCGCGACCTCGACGTCGAGCACGGTGAGCTGACGCCGTCGCTGAAGATGAAGCGGCCGGTCGTCGAGCGGACCTACAAGCACCTGATCGAGGAGATGTACGCGGGGGCCCGCGAGGCCTGATCCCGCTGCGTGACCGGGTTCTCACCGGGTCGCGGCGCGGCCGGGTTCCACCGGGTTATCCACAGGTCGGACGGTCACCTCGGGCAGTACGGGACAATGGGCTCATGCCTTCCGTACTGCCCGATGGTGAGCCCATGCCCGAGGACGGGGCGCTGCCCGCGCACGCCCTGGAAGGGGCCGGGGAGCGGCCGCTCGGCTTCTATATGCATGTGCCGTACTGCGCGACGCGGTGCGGCTACTGCGACTTCAACACGTACACCGCGAGCGAGCTGCGCGGTGCCGGTGGCGTGCTCGCCTCCCGGGACAACTACGCCGGGCAGGTCGTGGAGGAGATACGCCTCGCCCGGAAGGTCCTCGGCGACGACCCGCGGCCGGTGCGGACCGTCTTCGTGGGCGGGGGCACGCCGACGCTGCTCGCCGCCGGGGATCTCGTACGGATGCTGGGGGCGATCCGGGACGAGTTCGGGCTCGCGGACGATGCCGAGGTGACGACGGAGGCGAATCCGGAGTCGGTGGATCCGGCGTATCTGGCCGAGCTGCGGGCCGGGGGCTTCAACCGGATCTCGTTCGGCATGCAGAGCGCCCGGCAGCACGTCCTGAAGGTCCTGGACCGCACGCACACGCCCGGGCGGCCCGAGGCGTGCGTCGCGGAGGCGCGGGCGGCGGGCTTCGACCACGTCAACCTGGACCTCATCTACGGCACGCCGGGGGAGTCCGACGACGACTGGCGGGCGTCGCTGGAGGCGGCGATCGGTGCGGGCCCCGACCACGTCAGCGCGTACGCGCTGATCGTGGAGGAGGGGACGCAGCTGGCGCGGCGGATCCGGCGCGGCGAGGTGCCGATGACGGACGACGACGTGCACGCGGACCGGTACCTGATCGCGGACTCCGTCTTCGCGGAGGCCGGCTTCGAGTGGTACGAGGTGTCGAACTGGGCCACCTCGGAGGCCGGGCGATGCCTGCACAACGAGCTGTACTGGCGCGGCGCCGACTGGTGGGGCGCGGGGCCGGGGGCGCACTCCCACGTGGGCGGGGTGCGGTGGTGGAACGTGAAGCATCCGGGGGCGTATGCGGCGGCGCTGACCTCCGGTAGGTCTCCGGGTGCGGGGCGCGAGGTCCTCTCCGAGGAGGACCGGCGGGTGGAGCGGGTGCTTCTGGAGCTCCGGCTCCGGGAGGGTGTCGAGCTGGGGCTGCTCAAGCCGGCGGGGCTCGCCGCGTCCCGCAAGGCCTTGGAGGACGGGCTCCTCGCGGCCGAGCCGTACGGGGAGGGGCGCGCGGTCCTGACCCTGCGGGGTCGGCTGCTGGCCGACGCGGTGGTCAGGGACCTGGTGGACTAGGCCGGGGGGTGGGTGCCGCGCCCGTGCGGGTGGCTTGAGCGGTGCCGCACCCGGGCGAGGGGCCTTGAGGGGTGCCGCACCCGTGCGCGGGGCCTTGAGGGGTGCTTGCCTCGTGCGAGGGGCTTGGACGGTGCCCGTCTCGTGCGAGGGGCCTTGAAGGGTGCCCGCCTCGTGCGAGGGCCTGAAAGGGCACCGCCCCCGTGGGTTGTGCCCACCCGTTCCTCCCCCTAGGACTTCGTCCTGGGGGGACCCCCAGCGGAACGATTGCCCACAACGGTGAGGGGGCGTTCTGCGGCGCGCAGGCTGCCGCCTGCTCCGCAGGGTGGCCGTGGGCACGGCCGGACCGTTCTGCGGCGCGAGGCTGCCGTTCGGCCCGCAGGGTGGCCGTGGGCGCGCCGGACCCGTTCTGCGGTGCGAGGCTGCCGCTCGGCCCGCAGGCGGCCGTGGCACGGCCGGAGCGTTCTGCGGCCCGATGCTGCCGTTCGTCCCGCAGGGCTGCCGTGGGCGCGCCGGACCCGTTCTGCGGCCCGATGCTGCCGTTCGCCCCGCAGGGCGGCCGTGGGCATCGGTCCACGGCACCTCGTCCCCCACCAGCCCCCGGCAGGGTTTCGGGAAGGGGTGGGGTGGGGGATTCGCCCCAGCCCCCGGCTACGGCGCCGTCACGAAGTCGATCAGTTCTTCCACGCGGCCCAGCAGCGCCGGCTCGAGGTCCTTGTACGTGTGGACCTTCGACAGGATGTGCTGCCAGGCCGCTCCCGTGTTCTCCGGCCAGCCCAGGGCGCGGCAGATGCCCGTTTTCCAGTCCTGGCCGTGGGGGACGCTCGGCCACGCCGGGATGCCCACCGAGGACGGCTTCACCGCCTCCCAGACGTCGATGTACGGGTGGCCGACGATCAGGACGTCCGGGGACGAGACCTGCGCCGCGATGCGGGACTCCTTCGAGCCGGGCACCAGGTGGTCGACCAGGATCCCCAGCCGCGCGTCCGCCGCCGGGGCGAAGTCCGCGACGATCGCCGGGAGGTCGTCGATGCCCTCCAGGTACTCCACCACCACGCCCTCGATGCGCAGGTCGTCGCCCCAGACCCGTTCCACCAGCTCGGCGTCGTGGCGGCCCTCCACGTAGATCCGGCCCGCACGCGCCACCCGCGCCCGCGCGCCCGGGACCGCGATCGAGCCGGAGGCCGTGCGGGTGGGGCGGGACGGAGAGACCGAAGGGCGGGTCAGGGTGACCACCCGGCCCTCCAGGAGGAAGCCCCGCGGCTCCATCGGGAACACCCGGTGCTTGCCGAAGCGGTCCTCCAGCGTCACCGTCCCCGCCTCGCAGCGGATCACCGCCCCGCAGAAGCCCGTCGAGACCTCCTCCACCACGAGGTCCACCTCCGCCGGCACCTCCGGCACCGGGGCGGATCGCTTCCAAGGGGGCGTCAGGTCCGGGTTGTAGCTGCGCATTTGCGCGACGTTATGCGACGGAGAAGCGGCGTGCCAGTTCATCCCGTTGACGTCGTACGAACGCCACGTCCACGACCGCTCCGTGCCCCGGTACGTACACCGCCTCCTCCCCGCCCAGACCGACGAGACGGTCCAGCGCGTCCGGCCAGCGCGACGGAATCGCGTCCGGGCCCGCCTGCGGCTCCCCCGACTCCTCCACCAGATCCCCGCAGAAGACCACCTCGGTCGCACCCGGCACCAGCAGCGCGAGATCGTGCGCCGTGTGGCCCGGGCCCACGTTCGCCAGCAGCACCTGCCGGCCGCCCAGGTCCAGCGTCCACTCACCCGACACCGAGTGGTGGGGCGCCACCAGCGCGTCGGCCGCCTCCGCCGCCGCGAACGCGTCCACCCCCTGCCGTACCGCGTCCACCATCAGCGAGCTCGCCTCCCGACGCATCAGCTCGTCGACGCCCACCGCGCCGTACACCTCCGCCCCCGCGAACGCCGCCGTGCCCATCACATGATCGAAGTGCGGGTGGCTCAGTGCGATGTGCGTCACTCTCCTGCCGCCCGTGAGCGCCTGGACCTGGCCCCGCAGCTCGGCCCCCTCACGGATCGTGGAGCCCGTGTCGTACAGCAGAACCGCCTTCTCGCCCAGCACCAGGCCCACCGTGGCGTCCCAGCCGGGCAGCCGCCGCCGCCCCACCCCGTCCGCGAGCCGCTCCCAGCCGAACTCTTCCCAACCGACGTCCATACCGCGACGCTATCCGCAACGACACGGACTCCGACGACGACCTCCGACGACGGACTCCGACGTGACCTCCGACGTGACCTCCGACGCGGCCTCCTTGCCAGGAGCGATGCCCGCCGCCGTACACTGGCCGGGGGATTCCTGGCACTCGAGCAGGGCGAGTGCCAAAAGCGGAGCAAACCGATACGACAGCTGGAGGTGTGCGCGATGCTCAGCGAACGCAGACTCGAGGTGCTACGCGCCATCGTCCAGGACTATGTCGGGACGGAGGAGCCGGTCGGCTCCAAGGCGCTCACGGAGCGCCACAAGCTCGGCGTCTCGCCCGCCACCGTGCGCAACGACATGGCCGTCCTGGAGGACGAGGGCTACATCGCCCAGCCCCACACCAGCGCCGGACGCATCCCGACGGACAAGGGCTACCGGCTCTTCGTCGACAAGCTCGCCGGCGTCAAGCCGCTGTCGACGCCCGAGCGGCGCGCGATCCACAACTTCCTCGACGGCGCGGTCGACCTCGACGACGTCGTCGGCCGCACGGTCCGGCTGCTCGCGCAGCTGACCCGTCAGGTCGCCGTCGTGCAGTACCCGTCGCTGACCCGCTCGACGGTCCGGCACGTGGAGCTGCTCTCGCTCGCCCCCGCCCGGCTGATGCTCGTGCTGATCACGGACACGGGCCGGGTCGAGCAGCGGATGATCGACTGCCCGGCGCCGTTCGGCGAGACCTCGCTCGCGGACCTGCGGGCCCGGCTCAACAGCCGCGTCGTCGGTCGCCGTTTCGCGGACGTGCCGCAGCTGGTGCAGGATCTTCCGGAGTCGTTCGAGGAGACGGAGGACCGCGGCACGGTGTCGACGGTGCTCGCGACCCTGCTCGAAACCCTGGTGGAGGAGCACGAGGAGCGCTTGATGATCGGCGGCACCGCCAATCTCACCCGCTTCGGCCATGACTTCCCCCTCACGATCAGGCCGGTGCTCGAGGCGCTGGAGGAGCAGGTCGTGCTCCTCAAGCTGCTCGGCGAGGCCAAGGACTCGGGCATGACCGTACGGATCGGGCACGAGAACGCCCATGAAGGGCTCACCTCCACGTCCGTCGTCGCGGTCGGCTACGGTTCGGGCGACGAGGCAGTCGCCAAACTCGGCGTGGTCGGACCGACCCGCATGGACTACCCCGGAACGATGGGAGCGGTACGCGCAGTGGCACGTTACGTCGGACAGATCCTGGCGGAGTCGTAAGTGGCCACGGACTACTACGCCGTACTCGGCGTACGCCGCGACGCGTCCCAGGACGAGATCAAGAAGGCATTCCGGCGGCTCGCACGCGAGCTGCACCCGGATGTGAATCCCGATCCGAAGACGCAGGAGCGCTTCAAGGAGATCAACGCCGCCTACGAGGTGTTGTCGGACCCGCAGAAGAAGCAGGTCTACGACCTCGGCGGCGACCCGCTGTCCGCGTCCGGTGGCGGCGGTGGAGCCGGGGGCTTCGGCCAGGGCGGCTTCGGGAACTTCTCGGACATCATGGACGCGTTCTTCGGCACGGCGTCGCAGCGCGGACCGCGCTCGCGCACCCGCCGCGGCCAGGACGCCATGATCCGGCTGGAGATCGACCTCAACGAGGCGGCCTTCGGCACGACCAAGGACATCCAGGTCGACACGGCCGTCGTCTGTACGACGTGTTCGGGTGAGGGTGCCGCGCCGGGGACCTCCGCGCAGACCTGTGACATGTGTCGCGGCCGCGGTGAGGTCTCGCAGGTCACCCGGTCCTTCCTGGGCCAGGTCATGACCTCCCGCCCCTGCCCCCAGTGCCAGGGCTTCGGCACCGTCGTCCCGACCCCGTGCCCCGAGTGCGCGGGCGACGGGCGGGTCCGCTCGCGCCGGACGCTGACCGTGAAGATTCCGGCCGGTGTCGACAACGGCACGCGCATCCAGCTCGCGGGCGAGGGTGAGGTCGGGCCGGGCGGCGGCCCCGCCGGTGACCTGTACGTCGAGATCCACGAGATCCCGCACGAGACCTTCCAGCGCCGGGGCGACGACCTGCACTGCACGGTCACCATCCCGATGACGGCGGGCGCGCTGGGCACGAAGGTGCCGCTGCAGACGCTCGACGGGCTCGAGGAGGTCGACATCCGACCGGGCACGCAGTCCGGCCAGTCGATCCCGCTGCACGGTCGCGGCATCACGCACCTGCGGGGCGGCGGCCGCGGCGACCTGATCGTGCACGTCGAGGTGACGACCCCGTCGAAGCTCGACCCCGAGCAGGAGCGGCTGCTGCGCGAACTGGCGAAGCTGCGGGGCGAGGAGCGGCCGACGGGTCAGTTCCAGCCGGGTCAGCAGGGGCTGTTCTCGCGCCTGAAGGATGCGTTCAACGGTCGGTAGGCACGTGATTGCCGGGGGTCCGGGGGTTGCCCCCGGGTGTGCACAGTCAGCCGGGTCAGCAGGGGCTGTTCTCGCGCCTGAAGGATGCGTTCAACGGTCGGTAGGTACGTGATTGCCGGGGGTCCGGGGGTTGCCCCCGGGTGAGCGCAGTCAGCCGGGGCAGCAGGGCCTGTTCTCGTGTTTGAAGGACGCGTTCAACGGTCGGTAAGGCCGACGTCGTGCCTGGAAGGGCGGCATCCGCGGAGGCGGGTGCCGCCCTTCCGTATGGCACGATGCCTGCATGTCCACCGCGCTGAACGATCTCTCCCGTTACCCGATCGTGCAGGCCCCCATGGCGGGTGGCGCATCCTGTCCGCAACTCGTCGGTGCCGTGTGCGAGGCCGGCGGGCTCGGGTTTCTCGCCGGGGGGTACAAGACCGCCGGCGGTCTTTACCAGGAGATCAAGCAGGTGCGCGGGCTGACCGGGCAGCCCTTCGGCGTCAACCTCTTCATGCCGCAGAGCGGACAGCCCGCGGACCCCGCCGCCGTCGAGGTGTACCGGCACCAGCTCGCCGGTGAGGCCACCTGGTACGAGACGCAGCTCGGCGACGCCGACAGCGGGCGCGACGACGCCTACGACGCCAAGCTCGCGATCCTCCTGGACGACCCGGTCCCCGTCGTCTCCTTCACCTTCGGCTGCCCCGGCCGTGACACGTTCGACGCCTTCGCCCGCGTCGGTACGTACACGATCGTCACCGTCACCTCGCCCGAGGAGGCCCAGGCCGCGCAGTGGGCCGGGGCCGACGCGGTCTGCGTCCAGGGCGTCGAGGCCGGCGGGCACCAGGGAACGCACCGCGACGACCCGGACGCCGCCGTCGCGGGGAACGGGCTCCTCACGCTCGTCACGCAGGTCCGGGAGACCGTACAGCTGCCGATCGTCGCGACCGGCGGGATCATGCGCGGCGCGCAGATAGCCGCCGTCCTCGCCGCCGGGGCCGACGCCGCCCAGCTCGGCACCGCGTTCCTCGTGTGCCCCGAATCGGGCGCGCACGCCCTGCACAAGCAGGCCATGACCAACCCCCTCTTCGTCCGCACCGAGCTCACCCGGGCCTTCTCCGGACGTCCGGCGCGCGGGCTCGTCAACCGCTTCATGCGTGAGCACGGGCCGTACGCCCCCGCCGCCTACCCCGAGATCCACCACCTCACCGCCCCCCTGCGCAAGGCCGCCGCCACCGCCGGCGACGCCCAGGGCATGGCCCTGTGGGCGGGCCAGGGGCACCGGCTGGCCCGCGAACTCCCGGCGGGGCAGCTGGTCGAGGTGCTGGCCGCCGAACTCGACACCGCACTGACCGCGCAGGCCCACAGGAGCGCCTCATGACCGCACCCGTCTTCGTCGTCGAGGCCGTTCCCGGCCCCGGCTCCTTCCTCCTCGACGGCCCCGAGGGCCGTCACGCCGTCTCCGTGAAGCGACTGCGCGCGGGGGAGGAGCTCGTGCTCACGGACGGGCGGGGCACCTGGGCGGAGTGCGCGGTGACCGCGGCCGAGGGCAAGGACCAGCTGACCGTCCAGGTGTCGCGTACGTACGTGGACCCGGAGCCCCTGCCTCGTATCACCGTCGTCCAGGCGCTGCCCAAGGGCGACCGCGGCGAACTCGCCGTCGAGATCATGACGGAGACGGGCGTCGACGCGATCGTGCCGTGGGCCGCGTCCCGTTGCATCACCCAGTGGAAGGGCGACCGCGGTCTGAAGGCACTCGCCAAGTGGCGGGCGACCGCGCGCGAGGCCGGCAAGCAGTCGCGCCGCACCCGCTTCCCCGAGGTCGCCGACGCGATGACGACCAAGCAGGTGGCGGCGCTCCTCGCGGGCGCCGACTTCGCCGCCGTCCTCCACGAGGACCGGGACCACCCCAGCGGCGCGCTCGCCGACGCCGAACTCCCCGTCGAGGGCGAGATCGTGCTGGTCGTCGGGCCCGAAGGAGGCGTCTCGCCCGAGGAGTTGGCGGCCTTCGAGGAGGCAGGAGCGAAGCCGTACCGTCTCGGCCACAGTGTGCTGCGCACTTCCACGGCCGGTACGGCGGCGACGGCGCTGCTGCTCGGCCGCACGGGCCGCTGGAGCTAGGGCCTGTCCGACCCTGATCCGCCGGACAGGCCCTAGGGCCCGTCCGACCCCGATCCGCCGGACAGGTCCTGGGCCGGGTCCTGCACCGCCACCACGCTGTCGAACAGCGGCCAGCCGTCCACCTCCGCCGTCCCGTGCGCGACCGGCAGCAGGCCTCGGGACTCGGCCTCCTCGAGCAACCGGCGGACGACGCCCGGCTCGTGGAGGTTGAGATCCGGGCCCGCCGGGGTGCCCACGGTGCCGGCCGCCCCCGTTCCGTCGGACGCGAGGCGCCCTTCTCCTGTGGGGAACACCAGCCGCAGCTGGGCGTGGCGGGCGTCCGCTCGCCGCAGGGTCAGCAGCTCGCGGCAGTCCGGGTAGTCGGGGCCGAAGGGGGTGCGGCCCGGGGTGTGCGTGTGCCCCACGGACCAGAGCCAGACGGTCTCGCCCACCACGAGCCTGCGCGGCACTCGTTCACGTCTCATGCGGTCACCCTAGGCGGGTCGGGTCCTGCCTGGCCGGTGGTTTCCGGGCGCCGCGGATTGCCGGAACCCGGTGGACGCGGAGGCCGGGCCGCTCCTTAGGGTGGGCCGTATGTCCGACGAGTCTCCCCTGATCCGTAGTCTGCGCGCCGCGGTCGCCGCCGCGCCCGACGACGTGCCCCTGCGGCTCCACTTCGCCGAGCTGCTCCTCGCCGAGGGCCGCGGCGACGAGGCCGTCACGGAGGCGGCCGTCGCGCTCCAGCACGCACCCGGCGACGCCGCCGCGCGCGCCCTGATGGCCCGCGCGATGGGCGCACCCGCCGTGCCTGCCGCGTCCGCCGCGCCCGCCGTGCCTGTCGCACCCGCCGCGTCCGACGCACCCGCCGTGCCCGCCGCACCCGCCGCACCCGCCGTGCCCACGGCACCCGACGCGCCGCAGGACGCCCCCTCGCAGACCCCGGCGAAGTCGTCCGCCTTCGACTGGAACGCCGCCGAGCAGGAGGTCGGGGACCTCGTCGGACCCCGGTTCGTCACCGGTGACGACGCCGGCCTGGAGCAGCCCCTCACCGCCGACGGCAGCGGCGACCCCGGGGACGCCTCCGCCTGGGACATCGACGCCCCCGGCTCCGTACGCCTCGCCGACGTCGGCGGCATGCAGGAGGTCAAGGACCGCCTGGAGGCGGCCTTCCTCGCCCCCATGCGCAACCCCGAACTCCGCAAGCTGTACGGCAAGTCGCTGCGCGGCGGCCTGCTCCTGTACGGGCCGCCCGGATGCGGCAAGACCTTCATCGCCCGCGCCGTCGCGGGCGAACTCGGCGCGAGCTTCATGTCGATCTCGCTCTCGGACATCCTCGACATGTACCTCGGCACGTCCGAGAAGAACGTCCACGACATCTTCCAGACCGCCCGCCGCCAGGCCCCGTGCGTCGTCTTCCTCGACGAGCTCGACGCCCTCGGCGCCAAGCGCTCCCGTACCCACCACAACGGCATGCGCAATGTCGTCAACCAGCTCCTCACCGAGCTCGACGGTGTCGACGGCGCCTCCAACGAGGGCGTGTTCGTGCTCGCCGCCACCAACGTCCCCTGGGACGTGGACCTCGCGCTGCGCCGCCCCGGCCGCCTGGACCGCACGCTGCTCGTCCTGCCGCCCGACGCCCCGGCCCGAGAGGCGATCCTCCGCTACCACCTGCGCGAGCGCCCCATCGAATCGGTCGACCTGTGCAAGCTGGTGAAGGCCACCGAGGACTTCTCCGGCGCCGACCTCGCCCATGTCTGCGAGACCGCGGCCGAGTCGGCGCTCCTGGAGTCCGCCCGCACCGGCACCGTACGGATGATCAACATGAAGGACCTGCTGGGCGCGGCGAAGCAGATCCGGCCGTCCAGCGAGTCGTGGTTCGCCTCGGCGCGCAACGTGGCGATGTTCGCCAACGACGGCGGGATGTACGACGACCTGGTCGCCTATCTGAAGAAGAAGCGGAAGCTGTGACCACGCGACACCCGCTGCTGGAACAGGCTGCGCTGCTCTACACCATGGGCCGGTTCGACGAGTGCCTCGAACGGGTCGCCGGACGCCTCGCAGAGGCCCCGGACGACCATCACGCCCACGTTCTGCTCGCGCGGTGCCACATGGCCGGCAAGCGGTACGACGACGCTCTCGTCGCCGTCGACGAGGCGCTGACGCACGCGCCCGACTTCGCCTTCGGGCACTACGTGCGCGGCTTCGGGCTGCGCCGGATGAGTCGGCTCCTCGAGGCGGATCAGGCGCAGCGCGAAGCCATCCGGCTCGACCCGGACTTCTGGCCGCCGCGCGCAGAGCGCGCCGAGATGCAGCCCTTCCTGACGGCCCACCATCCGGGAGGCAAGGCGGGGGCGTACGCCGAGGGGCTCAGCGAGGCGTACGAGGCGGTCCGACTCGCACCGGACGAGGTCGACGCGTGGGAGGCGATGTACAAGATCGCTTCGTTCAACGAGAAGTTCGACCTGGCACGCGAGGCCGTGCAGCAGATGCTGCGGATCGACCCCACCAACACCCTCGCCGTGTCCCTGACCACCGAGCGCGAGGCGAGCAAGCCCGGGACCTCCGCGGCCCGGGCCGCCGACCTCTACGCGGGCGGCCTGGCCGCCGCCCCGGACTCCAACTGGCTCCGCAGGGACCTCGACAAGGCCGTCTACCGGATGCTCCGCGGCACCCGCTGGCTCGCGCTGCTCTGCCTGGTCATGGCGGGCGTCACCCTCGACGTCTTCCCGACCGACGGCGAGGAGCCGAAGGAACTCCCGGTCCACCTCGGGACCCGGCTCTGGGCCGTCTGCCTGATGGCGGCCGTGTGGGGGTTCGGCGCCTTGCGACGCTACCGCCGGATGCGGCTCGGAGCGCAGCTCACCGTACGCGACCTCGTACGGCGGAAGTTCTGGGCACGGGTCGTCCTCGGTCAGGCCACCCTGGCCACCCTGTGCGCCCTGCTGATCCTCGTCGTGCCGTGGACCGACCGCACGATCCCCCAGGTCCTGTTCTGGCTGGGACTCGTACCGAACCTGCTCAGCATCACCCACGACCGGGACAAGGTCTGATGAACCCCGCCCTGGAAAAGGCCGACGCCCTCTTCGGGGTCGGACGGTACGAGCAGGCCGCCGGTCTCGTCGCGCAGCACCTGGCGACCGCTCCGGACGACGCCACCGCGCTGGTCGTCCTGGCGCGCTGCCAACACCGCCTGGGCCGGGAGCAGGAGGCCCTCGACACCGTCGAGCGAGCCCTGCGTGTCGAACCCGACGCGCTCACCGCCTGGCTGATGCGCACCCACATCCTGCTCGCGCTCAAGCGGTACGAGGAGGCCGAGGGCTCCGCCCGCCACTCGGTCGAACTCGCCCCGCAGTACTGGGGCAGCCACTACGCCCTCGGCACGGTCCTCGACCGGTCCGTCCGCGTCGAGCGTCGGCGCGAGGCGTACGAAGCGGCCCGCACCGCCGTCGCCCTCGCGCCCGAGGAGAGCGACGCGCACTTCCTCGTGGGGCTCACCGCTCAGCGGGCCGGCCACCACGGCATCGCCAAGCAGGCCTACGAGACGGCTCTGCGACTCGACCCGCAGAGCAGCGAGGCCCACAACAACCTCTCCCTGCTGCATCTGCGCCGCCGCTGGCTCCGGCCAGGGGCGTGGACGAAGGCCGCCGAGGGCTTCGTCGAGTCCGCCGCCCTCGACCTGAACGACCGGCAGGCCCGCTACAACCTGGAGACCATGGCCTGGGGCACCGCCGCGGGCGCCCGCTGGGTGGCGCTGCTCGGCTTCGTCGCCGCCGCCCTCGGCTCGGCGCCGCTGCGCACGGGCGCGTCGGGGGCCGAGGCCCTCGTCCCGTACGTGATCGGCGCGGCCGTCCTCGTCGGCGGCTGGGCCGGCTGGGCGCTGTGGATCACCCGGCGCATCTCGCCGCGGCTGCGCCGCCCGCTGCTCCTGGTGGCCCGCGGCTGCAAGCCGGTCATCGCGATGGCGGTCGCCGTCGGCCTGCTCGGCCTGCACTCGCTCGTGTCACTGGCGCTGTGGCGGGCGGACGGGGGGATCGTCGGCGGCCTCGGCACGCCGCTGTTCTGGGCGGTGGTGATCACCTACTGGGCCAGCCGCTCGGCGCTGAGCCGCCGCGCCCCGACGTAGGCGGCCGATACCATGCCCGAGTAACTGATCACCGAAGGCGAGGAGGCCCGGGCCATGGCCGGAGAGCCGCAGAGCGACTGCCTGTTCTGCAAGATCGCGGACGGGGAGGTCCCGGCGACGATCGTGCGCGAGACGGAGACGACGCTCGCCTTCCGGGACATCAACCCGCAGGCGCCCACGCACGTGCTCGTCATCCCGCGCGTCCACTACCCCGACGCCGCCAGCCTCGCCGCCGCCGCGCCGACCATCGCCGCGGACATCCTGCGCGAGGCCGGCGAGATCGCCGCGCAGGAGAAGGTCGACGGCAGCGGATTCCGGATCGTCTTCAACACCGGCGCCGGAGCGGGCCAGACCGTCTTCCACGCCCACGCGCACGTCCTGGGCGGACGCGGCCTCAACTGGCCGCCCGGATAAGCGCGCTTCGAAAGGCACCATGTCCGTACGTGAACTCGTCGTGCTCGGGACCGCCAGCCAGGTCCCGACCCGGCACCGCAACCACAACGGCTATCTGCTGCGCTGGGACGGGCAGGGCATCCTGTTCGACCCCGGCGAGGGCACCCAGCGCCAGATGCTGCGGGCCGGGGTCGCCGCCCACGACCTCGACCGGATCTGCGTCACGCACTTCCACGGGGACCACTCCCTGGGCCTGGCGGGCGTGATCCAGCGGATCAACCTCGACCAGGTCCCGCACCCGGTCACCGCGCACTACCCGGCGAGCGGGCAGCGCTTCTTCGAGCGGCTGCGGTACGCGACGGCCTACCGCGAGACGGTGAAGCTGACGGAGGCCCCGGTGGCTGCCGACGGCCCCCTCGCCGTCACCGAGTCGTACACCCTGGACGCGTACAAGCTCTCGCACCCGGTGGAGTCGTACGGCTACCGGCTCACGGAGCCCGACGGTCGCCGCATCCTGCCCGAACGGCTCGCCGCGCACGGCATCAAGGGCCCGGACGTCGGCCGGATCCAGCGCGAGGGCGTGCTGGACGGCGTGACGCTGGAGTCGGTGAGCGAGGTCCGGCGGGGGCAGCGGTTCGCGTTCGTCATGGACACCCGGCTCTGCGACGGGGTGCACGCGCTCGCCGAGGGCGCCGACATGCTCGTCATCGAGTCGACCTTCCTCGACGAGGACGTCCGGCTCGCCACCGACCACGGCCATCTGACGGCCGGACAGGCCGCAGCCGTCGCCCGCGACGCGGGGGTTCGGCACCTCGTCCTGACGCACTTCTCGCAGCGCTACAGCGATCCCGCCGAGTTCGAACGGCAGGCGCGGGCGGCCGGGTTCGACGGCGAGCTGAGCATTGCCCAGGACCTCATGCGGGTCCCCCTACCGAAAAGATAGATCCATGCCCCTCCCCAAGGCCGAACTCCACCTCCACATCGAAGGCACCCTCGAACCCGAGCTGGCTTTCGCGCTCGCCGCGCGCAACGGCGTCACGCTGCCGTACGCGGACACCGAGGAGCTGCGCAAGGCGTACCTCTTCAGCGATCTGCAGTCGTTCCTGGACCTGTACTACGGGCTGATGGCGGTCCTGCACACGGCCGAGGACTTCACCGAGCTCGCCGACGCGTATCTGGCGCGGGCGGCCGCCCAGGGAGTGCGGCACGCGGAGATCTTCTTCGACCCGCAGGCGCACACGGCCCGCGGGGTCCCGATCGGCACGGTGATCGAGGGTCTTGCCGCCGCGCTGGACCGGTCCGAGGAGCGGCACGGTGTCTCGACGCGGCTGATCATGTGCTTCCTGCGCGACGAGTCCGCCGAGTCGGCGATGGCGACCCTGGAGGCCGCGAAGCCGTATCTGCACCGGATCACCGGTGTCGGCCTGGACTCCGCCGAGGTCGGGCACCCGCCGTCGAAGTTCCGCGAGGTCTACGCGGCGGCCGGGGCGCTCGGTCTGCGCAAGGTGGCCCACGCGGGCGAGGAGGGCCCGCCGGCGTACATCCGCGAGGCCCTGGACGTGCTCGGCGTGGAGCGGGTCGACCACGGTCTGCGCTGCATGGAGGACCCCGAGCTGGTGTCCCGTCTGGTGCGCGAGCGGGTGCCGCTCACGCTCTGCCCGCTGTCGAACGTGCGCCTGCGGGCGATCGACGTCCTGGAGGACCACCCGCTGGCGGCGATGCTGGCCGCCGGCCTGATGGCGACGGTCAACTCCGACGACCCGGCGTACTTCGGCGGCTACGTGGGCGACACGTTCGACGCGGTGCGGGGGGCGCTCGGTCTGGACCGTGAGCAGCTGCGGACCCTGGCCCGCAACTCCTTCGAGGCGTCCTTCCTCGACGACGACGAGGAGCGCAGGGCGCGGTACCTGGCCGAGGTGGAGGCCTACGACTTCAACGCGGAGTAGCCGGCGGGGGCTCGGCCCCACCGTCGACCGCCCAGGGGCGTGGCTCGTCGAGCCACGCCCCTTTCGCGTGCCGTCTCGTGTCCGCCGACCCCTTGACGTCATGGAACCGATGTTATTGAGTGTGCGACCAATAAGCGAGTGATCGGTTGACCAGCACCCGGAGGGCCCCGTGGCGTCCACGATTCCTGACCCGCACCCCAGAGCGGACGACGAGCGCGCGGCCGCCCGGCCGGCCTCGGACCGCGCGGGCCGTATCGAGGCCCACGGTGTCGACCACATCCCCGACTCCGAGCGCCGCGGCCGCCCCCGAGAGCTCTTCTCCGTCTGGGCGGCGGCGAACGTGAACTACCTCAGCCTGGTGATCGGCGGCGCCCTCGTCCTCATGGGCCTGACCCTGTGGCAGTCCCTCGCGGTCATCGTGGTGGGCAACCTCTTCTGGCTGCTCACCGGCCTGCTCGCCACCTCGGGCCCCGCCGCGGGCGCCCCCAGCGAGGTGATCACCAGGGCGCTCTACGGCGTCATCGGCAACCGCGCCAACAACGCGATCGGCGGCTGGCTGGTCTCCGTCTGCTACTTCGCCCTCAACCTGGCCGCCGCCGCGGCTGCCGCCTTCGCCCTCGTGGAGAAGGCCGGCATCACCGCGAACACCGGCGTCAAGGTCGTGGTCGTGGTGGTCATCGCCGCGCTCACCCTGGCCATCAGCGTCTACGGACACGCGATGATCATGAAGCTGTACCTCCCGATCACCCTGGCGCTCGCCGCCGCGTTCGCCGTCGTGGCCTTCGCGGTGGTCGGGCACGCCGACTTCTCGTACCGGCCCGCCGAGCCGCTGACCGGCCTCGACCTGTGGGCCGTCCTCCTCGCCGGCACCACCATGATCGCCTCGGGGCCGCTGTCCTACACCACCAGCGCCGACTTCTCCCGCTACCTGCCCCGGACGGCATCCCGGAAGGGCATCGTCGGGTGGACCGCCTTCGGCGCCTTCCTGCCCAGCGTCACCACCTGCTTCCTGGGCGCCGCCGCCGCCACCGCGGTCGACATGACCGACCCGCAGACCGGGCTCGAGCAGATCCTTCCCGGCTGGTTCCACCCGGTCTTCCTGCTCGCCCTGGTCCTCGGCACGATCGCCATCAACGCCCTGACCGCCTACAGCGCCGGACTCGCCCTCCAGGCCGTCGGCATCCGCGTCCGCCGCTCCGTCAGCGTCCTCTTCGACGGGGCCGTCGCGGTGGCCCTGACCCTCTACGGTCTGTTGGCCTCCAGCCTCCTCGACACCGTCAGCAACGCCCTCCAGCTGGCGGTCGTCCTCATCGGCCCTCTGATGGCCGTCTACGCCACCGACATCGTGCTGCGCCGGGGCCGCTACGACGGACTCGCCCTCTCGGACGAGACCCCGAACAGCCCCTTCTGGTACACCGGCGGCGTCAACGGGGCGGGCGCCCTCGCGCTCGTCGTGGGCGTGGCCTCGGCCGCCCTCTGCGTCGACACCCCCTACACGGGCCCGGTCGCCGAGGCCCTGGGCGGGGTGGACCTCTCGCTGCCCGTCGGCATGGTGGTCTCCATGGCCGTCTACGCGGTCCTGATGCGGAAGGACGCCACCCTACGGGCGGCGCGCCGGCAGCCGCGGAGGTCCTAGGGCCTGTCCGGCGGATCAGGGTCGGACAGGCCCTAGCCCCGGTCGCTCGGGCGGGCCAGGCGGAAGGCGAGGCGGTCGGCCCGGCGGCGGGAGGGGACCGGGATCTCGGTGACCTCCTGTTCCGGCGCGCCCATCTGCGGGACGAGGCCGGTGGCCGCGGTCGTCGTGCCCGCGACCACGGCCGCCGGGGCGCCACCGCGGCGGCGGACGGAGCCCGGGACCAGCGGGCGGCCCGAGGTGTGCAGGGCGACCGCGGTCATCGGGACCGCGATCAGCAGGAGCAGGGCGCAGAGCACCATGCCCATGCCCGGGTACCCGGCCCGCTCGGACAGGACGCTGCCGACGACCGGGCCGCAGGCCACGCCCAGGGAGGACGCCGAGCCGACCAGGACGGCCCAGCGGCCGCGCGGGTCCAGGGAGGCGGCGAGGCCCAGCAGGTAGGACAGGACGACCGGGTAGAAGAGGTTCCAGAGGATCTCGCCGGTCGCGAAGGCGGGCAGGCTCCCTGCGCTCGAACTGACCAGCACGCAGACGGCGATGACCGCCGTACCGGCGCCGATCGGGACCGCGCGGCCGAGCCGCGAGCCGAGCGCCCCGGCGGCCGTGACGCCCGCGAGCCCGGCGCCCAGTGCCACGGCGAAGACCGCGCCGACGGTGACCTCGCCGAGCCCGGCCTGCGTGAGGCCGATCCGGCCGCTCACGCCCCACAGGGCGTTCTGTGCCATCGACCAGAGCAGGATCGCGGCGGCGAGCACGAGGCCCGAACGCCGGTGGGGGAGCGGCGGACCCTCGCCCCTGCCCGGCGCCTCCGAGGCCCGGCCGGCCGGGACCGTACCGCCGGCCAGGCCGCCCGTCAGCGGCCACACCAGCGCCGCCGCCAGCGCGATCGACGCGAACGGCAGCGCGTGGCCGCCGCCGAGGTGGGGCAGCGTGAGGTAGAGCGCGCCGGCCGTCGCCGAGACCGAGAGCAGGCCGAGCGTCGAGGCCCGGTGCGGGTCCCGCTGCGCCGCGATGCCCGCCGCGGCCACCGCCAGCGTCGTACCCGAGCCGAAACCGCCCACGACCGCGCCGCCGACCACCAGCGGAACGCTCGCGGTGAGCGCCGCCGATCCGTAGCCGACGCACATGGCCAGCAGGCCGGCCCGCGCCGCCCGGCGCGGGCCGAACCGCTCCACGCGCGAGGCCAGGGTGAAGCCCGCCGACGCGGAGGCGAGGAGGAGGACCGATCCCACCAGGCCCGCCTGGGCCGGGGTGAGGCCGAGTCCGGCGGAGAGCCGGCCGACGACGGTGGGCAGCAGGTACGGGGCGAGATAACCGGCCGTGAACAGGGCGACGAGAGGCCCCAGGGCACGCGGGCGCGACGACATGGGCGTTCCAGGGAACAAGGGAAGGGTGGGGGTCCCCGCGCCGCCAGGGCGTAGGGGGAGTGGAGCGCCCGGTGTTGCACGGGATCGCGGGATATATGTATCAAGCAACCGAGGCCCGGAGAAGGCCGGAGAGGCCGGAATCCACCCATTCTCCTTGTGATCTGGGTCACCATGGGTTTGAGGTCGGATTGCCCGGGTAGGTGCGTCCGCTTTCCTGGCTGCGTCACCCCCGTCACCCGACCCCCATCAGGCACACTGACCTGATCCGCACCACGTTCGGGGAGGTCGCCGTGACCACAGCAAGGGGAGACCAGCAACACGACGCCGGGGTCGACCCGTTGGTGCGCCTGCGCGAGCCCACCGACCCCCACTGCGACGTCTTCCTCACCGGCACGGTCTTCCTCGACATCATCTTCACCGGCCTCGACAGCGCCCCCGTGCGCGGCACCGAGTCCTGGGCCAGGGGCATGGGGTCCAGCCCCGGCGGCGTCGCCAACATGGCCACCGCCCTCGCCCGCCTCGGCCTGCGCACCTCGCTCGCCGCCGCCTTCGGCGACGACCACTACGGCGAGTACTGCTGGGACGCCCTGGAGCAGGGCGAGGGCATCGACCTCTCGCTCTCCCGGACCGTGCCCGGCTGGCACTCCCCGGTCACCGTCTCCATGGCGTACGAGGGCGAGCGCACGATGGTCTCCCACGGCCACGAGGCACCGCCCCTGGACGGCGCCCTGCCCGCCTACCCGCCGCACGCCCGCGCCGCCGTCGCCTCGCTCGTGCCCGGGCGCGCCGAGGAGTGGGTCGCGCAGGCCGCCCGCGGCGGGGCGAAGGTCTTCGCGGACGTCGGCTGGGACGACACCGGCCGCTGGGACCTGAACGGCCTGAGCGACCTGGAGCACTGCGAGGCGTTCCTGCCCAACGCGCAGGAGGCGATGCGGTACACCCGCACCGACTGCCCGCGGGCCGCCGCCCGCGCGCTCGCCGACAAGGTCCGCTACGCGGTGGTCACCCTCGGTGCCGAGGGCGCCTACGCGGTCGACGGGGCCACCGGCGAGACCGCCGAGGTGCCCGCCATCCAGGTCTCCGCCCTCGACCCGACCGGCGCCGGCGACGTCTTCGTGGCCGGGTTCGTCACCGGGACGCTCGCGGACTGGCCGCTCGCCGACCGGCTGGCCTTCGCCGGACTCATCGCGGCCCTGTCGGTGCAGGAGTTCGGCGGTTCGCTCTCCGCGCCCGGCTGGGGCGAGGTCGCCGCCTGGTGGGAGCACGTCCAGGACCACGCCTGCCAGGACCCGGACGCCCTGCGCGGCCGCTACGCCTTCCTGGAGCGGCTCCTCCCGGCGGCCACCCGCCCCTGGCCGCTGCGCCGCGCGGTTCCCACGATCGGCTTCAGAGCCGCGGGCTAGGAAAAGCCTTCGGCCTTGTCAGTGACAAGTCGTAGGCTTGGTAGCCCAGAGGTTGTCGAGCAGCGAGAACCCTGCAACAGGAGGTATGTGCAGGCCACAGTGCCGGCCCATGACTCAGACACCCACAGCCCGTAATGGCGCGCCGGGCGAGACCCGCGCCCTCTTCACCGTCCCCGCCAAGCATCCGATGGTGACCGTTCTCGGCTCCGGTGACGCCCTCCTGCGCGTGATCGAGAAGGCGTTCCCGAAGGCCGACATCCATGTCCGGGGAAACCAGGTCAGCGCGGTGGGCGAGGCGACGGAAGTCGCCCTGATCCAGCGCCTGTTCGACGAGATGATGCTGGTGCTCCGCACCGGACAGCCGATGACGGAGGACGCAGTGGAACGCTCGATCGCCATGCTCAGGGCGAGCGAGAACGGCAATGCGGAGGCAGGCCAGGAGACCCCGGCCGAGGTGCTCACACAGAACATCCTCTCCAGCCGTGGCCGCACCATCCGCCCCAAGACCCTCAACCAGAAGCGGTACGTCGACGCGATCGACAAGCACACGATCGTCTTCGGTATCGGCCCCGCGGGTACCGGCAAGACGTATCTGGCCATGGCCAAGGCGGTCCAGGCCCTGCAGTCCAAGCAGGTCACCCGGATCATCCTGACCCGGCCGGCCGTCGAGGCGGGCGAGCGGCTCGGCTTCCTGCCCGGCACCCTCTACGAGAAGATCGACCCCTACCTGCGGCCGCTGTACGACGCGCTGCACGACATGCTCGACCCCGACTCGATCCCGAAGCTGATGGCCTCGGGCACGATCGAGGTCGCGCCACTGGCGTACATGCGAGGACGGACGCTCAACGACGCGTTCATCATCCTCGACGAGGCGCAGAACACGAACCCCGAGCAGATGAAGATGTTCCTCACCCGCCTCGGCTTCGACTCGAAGATCGTCATCACCGGTGACGTCACCCAGGTCGACCTGCCCGGCGGCACGAAGAGCGGTCTGCGACAGGTCCGCGAGATCCTGGACGGCGTCCAGGACGTCCACTTCTCGATGCTCACCTCCCAGGATGTCGTCCGGCACAAGCTCGTCGGCCGTATCGTCGACGCGTACGAGCAGTACGACAGCCGCAACGGGAAGTAGTAACTGAGCACCATGTCGATCGACGTCAACAACGAGTCCGGAACCGAGGTCGACGAGCAGTCGATCCTCGACATCGCCCGCTACGCCCTCGCGCGGATGCGCATCCACCCGCTCTCCGAGCTCTCGGTGATCGTCGTGGACGCGGAGGCGATGGAGCAGCTCCACATCCAGTGGATGGACCTGCCGGGCCCGACGGACGTCATGTCCTTCCCGATGGACGAGCTGCGCCCGCCGTCGAAGGACGACGAGGAGCCCCCGCAGGGGCTCCTCGGCGACATCGTGCTCTGCCCCGAGGTCGCCACCCAGCAGGGCAAGGACGCGGAGACGCAGCACTCCATGGACGAGGAGCTCCAGCTCCTCACCGTCCACGGAGTGCTGCACCTGCTCGGCTACGACCACGAGGAGCCGGACGAGAAGGCCGAGATGTTCGGTCTCCAGGCGGCCATCGTCGACGGCTGGCGCGCGGAGAAGGGCCTGACCGGCCCGTCCCCGGCGCCGACCGTCTCCTGAGCCCCCGATGAACGCATCGCTGATCCTCGGCGCGGTCGGCCTGGTGATCGTCGCCTGGCTGGCCGCCTGCGCCGAGGCCGGTATCGCCCGTGTCTCCAGCTTCCGCGCCGCCGAGGCCGTACGGTCGGGGCGGCGCGGCGCCGAGAAACTCGCCCAGGTCGCCTCCGACCCCACCCGCTACCTCAACGTGGCGCTGCTCGTGCGCGTCTCCTGCGAGATGGCGGCCGGCGTCCTCGTCACGTACGCCTGCCTGGAGGAGTTCCCCGAGACCTGGGAGGCGCTGCTGGTCGCGATCGCGGTGATGGTGCTGGTCTCCTACGTGGCCGTCGGCGTCTCGCCGCGCACCATCGGCCGCCAGCACCCGCTGAACACGGCGACCGCCGCCGCGTACGTCCTGCTGCCGCTGGCCCGGGTCATGGGCCCGATCCCGCAGCTGCTCATCCTCATCGGCAACGCGCTCACCCCCGGCAAGGGCTTCCGCAAGGGCCCCTTCGCCTCCGAGGCCGAGCTGCGGGCGATGGTCGACCTCGCCGAGCAGGAGTCGCTGATCGAGGACGAGGAGCGCCGGATGGTGCACTCCGTCTTCGAGCTCGGCGACACGCTCGTACGGGAGGTCATGGTGCCCCGCACCGACCTGATCTGCATCGAGCGGTACAAGACCATCCGTCAGGCCCTCACGCTCGCGCTGCGCTCCGGCTTCTCGCGGATCCCGGTCACCGGCGAGAACGAGGACGACATCGTCGGCATCGTGTATCTGAAGGACCTGGTCCGCAAGACGCACATCAACCGCGACGCCGAGGCGGACCTGGTGTCGACGGCGATGCGTCCGGCCGCCTTCGTGCCGGACACCAAGAACGCGGGCGACCTGCTGCGGGAGATGCAGCAGGAGCGCAACCACGTCGCCGTCGTCATCGACGAGTACGGCGGCACGGCCGGGATCGTCACGATCGAGGACATCCTGGAGGAGATCGTCGGCGAGATCACCGACGAGTACGACCGCGAGCTCCCGCCGGTCCAGGACCTGGGCGACGACCGCTACCGCGTCACCGCCCGCCTCGACATCGGGGACCTCGGCGAGCTGTACGGCTTCGGCCCCGACGAGTACGACGACGAGGACGTGGAGACCGTCGGCGGACTCCTCGCCAAGGCGCTGGGCCGGGTGCCGATCGCGGGCGCCAAGGCGGTCGTGGAGCTGCCCGACGGGCGCTCGCTGCGGCTGACGGCCGAGTCCCCGGCGGGCCGCCGGAACAAGATCGTGACGGTGCTCGTGGAGCCCGTACCCGTACGAGCCGAGGGGAAGCGGGATGACGCCTGAGCAGCTGCGCGCCTTCTGCCTGGAGTTCAACGACGCGACGGAGGAGTTCCCCTTCGGGCCGGACACCTCCGTCTTCAAGGTCGCCGGGAAGATGTTCGCGCTGTCCTGGCTCGACGGCCGGCCGCTGCGGATCAACCTCAAGTGCGAGCCGGAGGAGGCGGTACGGCTCCGCGAGGAGTACCCGGCCGTCGCCCCCGGCTACCACATGAACAAGCGCCACTGGAACACGGTGACCGTCGGCGAACTCCCGGACCGGATGGTCCGGGAGCTCATCGAGGACTCCTACGACCTCGTGGTCGCGGGTCTGCCGAAGGCGGTACGGCTCCGCCTCGACCGGCCGTAGCTCAGCCCCTGCGTCGCAGGCCGAGCGCCACGAGCAGCGCCGCCGCCAGCACGATCGCCGCGTCGACGGCGAGAACGGTGCGCACACCGTCGTACAGACTCGGGCCGGTCGTCGCGAGGACACCGAGCAGGGGAATGCCGACGGTGATGCCGACCTGCTGGGTCGTCGTCACCAGTCCGGTCGCCAGGCCCTGCTCCTCGTCCGGGACACCGGAGGTGGCGGTCACGCCGTACGAGATGATCGCGCCGAGGTGGCACATGCTCGCCAGCGAGACCGCGATCGTCGCGAACACGGCACCCGAATCCGTGCCGAGGCCCAGCATCGTCGCCACGAACACGCCCTGACCGAGCAGGGAGAACGCGAGCGTGCGGCGGGCGCCGATCCGCCCGATCACCTTCGACGCGACCGACCCGGCGAGCACCGACAGGACGCCCTGCACACCGAAGACCAGACCGGTGCCGAAGGCCGAGAGCCCCAGCGTCTCCTGGAGGTACAGGGTCAGCACGAAGACGACCGTGGACATCATCGAGAAGGTCACGAGCCCGCCCAGGTTGCCGAAGGCCACCGTGCGCCGCCGCAGCATCGGCAGCGAGACCAGCGGGGACTCGTGCCGGGACTCGACCGCCACGAAGGCCGCGAGCAGCAGCACTCCCACCACGAGGGTCACGAGGACGTCCGTGCCGCCGAAGCCGCGCTCGGCCGCCGTCGACAGGGCGTAGATCACCGCCAGCAGACCGCCGGTCACGGTCACCGCGCCCGGCACGTCGAGCCGCGGCCGGTCCGCGGTCCGCGACTCGCGCAGCAGTCCGGGGGCGAGGGGCAGCACGATCAGGGAGAACAGCGCGAGCAGACCCATCGTGGAGCGCCAGCCGAGGGTGTCGGTCATGACCCCGCCCAGGATCATGCCGACCGTGAAGCCCAGGGACAGCACGGTGCCGGAGATGCCGAGCGCCCGGTCCCGCTCCGGGCCCTCGGGGAACGTGGTGGTCAGCAGGGACATGCCGGTCGGTACGATCGCCGCCGCTCCGAGGCCCTGAAGGGCCCGGCCGGCCAGGAACGAAGCCGGGTCCCAGGCGAACGTGGCGAGCAGCGAGGCCGCGCCGAAGAGCGCGAGGCCCGCGAGGAACAGCCTCTTGCGCCCGTACAGGTCGCCGATCCGGCCGAACAGCAGCAGGAACCCGCCGGACGGCAGGGCGAAGGCCGTGACCGCCCACTGCAGCGCGGACGGACTCAGACCGAGGTCGGAGCCGAGGACGGGCAGCGCCACGTTCAGTACGGAGAAGTCGAGCGCCACCATGAACTGGGCGGCGCACAGCACGAAGAGGACGAGCCGGGAACGGCCGGTCAGGGCCGGTGGGGTGGGAGCCGGAGCTGAGGAAGTGAGCGTGGTTGCCATGGACACCACCCTCGGCGGGCGGGAACAAGCGTGGGGAGCGGGAACTTATCCTGTTGGTCGCACCACCAGGCATCCGGGGGAGGAAGCACACGTGGCCACAGCGGTCGAGAACACGGACCCCAAGGCGCACCGACTGGCCGAACTGCGCGAGTTCCTGATGAGCCGTCGGGCCCGGGTCACCCCGGCCGAGGCCGGCCTCCCGGACGGCGGGGCCCGCCGCCGTACGCCCGGCCTGCGCCGGGAGGAGGTCGCCGTCCTCGCGGGCGTCGGGGTCTCCTGGTACCAGTGGCTGGAGCAGGGGCGGGACATCACCGTCTCCCCGCAGGTCCTCGACTCGGTCGCCCGGGTGCTGCGCCTCAGCCCGGCGGAGCGCCGTCACCTGTACGTCCTCGCCGCGCTCAACCCGCCCGCCCCGGAGGTCGATCCGGCGGCCCGGGACATGTGCGCGGGGCTGCGGCGGCTGATCGACGCGTGGATGCCGTTCCCGGCGCACATCATGGACGTGTACTGGAACACGATCATGTACAACGAGTCGGCGTCGGTCGTCCTCGGCATGCGACCGGAGACCTCGCAGAACTGTCTCGTCTCCTTCTTCACCGACCCGATCTACCGCTCCCGGTCCACCGATTGGAAGCGGCTCGCACCGCAGGTCGTCGCCCAGTTCCGGGCCGCCTGCTCGGAGTGCCCGGACGACGAGGGCTTCCGCGCGGTGGTGGAGGAGGCGAAGGCGGCGAGCGAGGAGTTCACCGAGCTGTGGGAGCGGCGGGACATCTCCCCGGGCGGCCAGATCCGCAAGGAGATCCAGCACCCGCTCGTCGGCGTCCTGCACGTGGAGTCCACGCAGCTGCGGGTGCCCGCGCGCCCCGACCTGACGATCGTCATGCACACCCCGCTGCCGCGGGCCGACACGGCCGCCAAGCTGGAGTGGCTGGTCTCCCCGGAGGGGCGGCGCGGCGCGATGTATCCGGTGGCGGGCTGAGCGGGTACTCCTCGCACCGGGCTGTCACCGGGGCCGTATATATTCCTCGCCGTCCGGGGACCGCAAGCTGCGGCGCACCGGACGCTTCCGCTCACCCTCGTACCCCCAAGAGGCACTTCACCATGCGCACTCGCATACGCCACGGGCTGGCCGCCGTCCTCGCCGTCTCCGCGCTCTCCCTCACCGCCGCGTGCGGCGGCGGCGACGCCAAGGGCGACACGAAGAAGGACAAGGCGGCCGACAAGCCGGCCGCCGGCCAGACCACGTCGGCCGCCCCGGCGCCCGCCACGCCCCTGACGGCCGCCCAGATGAAGGCCGCCGCGCTGGAGCTGAAGGACCTGCCGTCGGGCTGGAAGGTCGACAAGGCCCAGGAGGAGGACCCGACCGTCTACAAGGCCGACAAGCCGGAGTGCGAGGCGGTCGCCACGCTGATGGCGGACAAGGTCGCCGGTGCGACCACGGGTGCCTCGGCCGACTTCGAGCGGGGCAACTCCGAGTCCCTGCTCAGCCAGCAGGTCATGACCTTCCCGGGCACGGGCGCCGTCGACTACGTCAAGAAGATCGGCACCTCCCTGGAGACCTGCACCGGGTTCAGCGCGGAGATGGAGGGCATGAAGATGAAGATCACCCTCCAGAAGCTGACCGCTCCGCAGGGTGCCCAGGAGGCGCAGGCCTTCCGGATGAAGATGAACATCACCGACGTCAACGTGACGGTGGAGTCGAACCTTCTGGTCGCCGCCCAGGGCACCGGCCTGACCCGGTTCGCGCACGTCCCGGCCGACGCCTCCGGCCACAAGGACTTCGACGGCTTCGCCAAGCTCGCCGCCGACAAGTTCGTCAAGGGCGCCCAGAGCTGACCCGGTGCCCCGACCTATGCTCGGGGTATGACACTCAGCAGCGACCACGGCGATCTCGGCGCCGAGGACCTCAAGATCATCACGCTGGCGCGCAGCGCCCGCGCCCGCAACGGTGTGCCCGAGGGCGCGGCGGTACGGGACGAGACCGGCCGCACGTACGTGGCCGGGACCGTGGCCCTGGAGTCGCTCAAGCTGAGCGCGCTCCAGACCGCGGTCGCGATGGCCGTGGCCAGCGGCGCCCAGTCCCTGGAGGCCGCGGCCGTCGTCTCGACCGCCGACGCCGCCTCCGACGAGGACCGCGCGGCGGTACGCGACCTCGGCGGGCCCGAGACCCCGGTGCTGCTCGCCGGTCCCGACGGGCAGCTGCGCGCGGCGGTCACGGCGGGCTGAGGTCCGGCGGATTCGAAGGGGGCCCGGCATCATGCCGGGCCCCCTTTGCGTGTCTGTGAAAAATCAACGAAACGTCTCTTGTCTTCCCCGGCCGGCTGCGCATCAATGAACAGCGATCGGTCCGACGGACCGTCAGATTCACGCCTTCACGCAGCGTCCGCACCCCTGCGTGCTTCATCGGGAAGGGGTACGACCTCATGAGAGGCAGCAACTTAGGAATCGGTGCGGTCCTCGCGGGCGCGCTCGCCGTGACCGGACTCGCCTTCGCCCCGGCGGCCGCCGCCGTGACGCCGGGGACCGCCACGGCCACGTACGACTGCGGCATGTGGGGCGGCGGGCTCGCCACCCTCAACGCCACGCAGAGCGGCACGGCCGCCACGATCACCCTCACCTCGGCCGTCAAGACGCCGGTCGCGGTCGGCGCCGACACCATCGACGCCAAGCTGACGATGGCCAACGCCGGTGGCGGCACCCGCGTCTTCAGCGGCAAGAAGAACCCGGCCCTGGCGGCCAACCAGTCCGTCACCATCGGTCCGCTCAACGGGACCGTGGCCGTCGGTGACAGTCTCAACTCGTACTTCGCGGGCACCGCGCTCACGATGACGATCTTCGGCGTGACCGTGAACTGCGATGCGCTCACCTCGCAGTCGCCGGGGCCGTTCGTCTTCTGACGGACCCTCCTCGCACCACCGACCGGCGTCGCCTCGGGCGGCGCCGGTACCTGTGCTGGCCGAGCAGCCGGCCGCGTGGCTGGACTGTCGACTGACCAGGCGGCTGACCAGGGGAAACGTCGATCTTGACAGTATCTGATGGGTCATCAGTCGGTGCATTTCGATTCCATTGACTTCTCCTGGCCCGCAGCCGTCAATGGCGCCCTCTCATCCCTCAGGAGGGGGCACACATGGCACTCTCGCGAACCGGCGCCCGAAGACGGCGTTGGGGCGCCGTCCTCGGCGCCGCAGCCCTCGCGGTCGCCACCGGCGGCGCGCTGGCCGCTCCGGCCGGCGCCCTGGCGACCGCGTCCCAGGCGGTGGAATTCCCGACCCGCTGCGTCCCGCCGCCGATCGCCGGCATCCCGCCGATCGAAGGCACCACGACGGCCGAGATCACGGTCGACAAGCCCACACCCAAGGTCGGCGACACCGTCACCGTCACCTACACGATCACCAAGCCGGCCGCCTCGAACCCCGTCGACCTGGCCCTGCCCGCCGACATCATGACCCCGAGCGGCAAGGTCGTCCTCGGCGGCGCCCAAGCCGGCGCGGTCACCGTCACCGGCCCCAAGAAGAACCCGCCCGTCCCCGGCAAGGGCACCTTCCCGCCGTTCTCGATGACCGGTACGTTCACGGTCACCGAGCCCGGCTCGATCACCCTGTCGCCCGGCGACTACAACATCCACACCAGCTACCTCATGGAGCTGGACACCCCCTGTACGGTCCTGAACCCGCCCGCCCCCGTCTCCGAGACGGTCGTCGCGAGCGCGCAGCCGGGTGCCAACGAGCGCAACATCTCGCTCGGCACGGCCTCCGGCGCACCGGGCGTCCGGGTCACCGTGACCGGCGCCAAGTTCACCCCGCTCGCCGAGGTCACCGTCGTCGGCCGGTCCGGAGCGGCGGAGACCGCCGACCGGATGACCGTCACGACCGACAGCCAGGGCGGGTTCGCCGCCCGTCTGATGGTCAACGACAAGGCGACCACCGGGATCGTGGCGTACGAGGGGGCGGCCTGGGACCCGGAGAAGGGCGCAGGACCGGCCGCGTACACCGTCATCGACGACACCCCGCAGCCGCCGAACAGCCAGAAGCTCAACGCGGCCGTCACGGCGGGCGAACTGTCGATGACCCAGGCCGGCGACACGGTCCAGCTGTCGTCCGTCGACTTCGGTCAGGGCGGCGCGGCGGCCGGCGATCTGAAGACGGTGACGGTCAAGGACTTCCGCGGCGGCCCCGCGGGCTGGTCCCTGACCGGCAAGGTCACCGACTTCACCGGGCCCGGCGGCTCCATCGGCGCCGGACAGCTCAGCTGGACGCCTGCCTGCACCACCAAGGCCGGCAGCCCGAGCACCTGCGTCCCCGGCTCCGCGGGAGCGGTCGGCAGCGGCGGGGCGACCCTCGCCTCGACCCCGAACGGCACGCTCACCGGCGGTGAGTTCACCGTCGACGCCAAGGTCTCCCTCGACGTCCCGGCGTTCACCGCGCCCGGCTCGTACGCGGGCGTCCTGACGCTCACGCTCAGCTGACCGCAGAACAGCACACACGGCGAGTGAGTCGAAGGGGCGCGCGGGTGTCGAAAGGGAGAACGCGCGGAGGCTGCGAGGAACGAGCAGTCGAGCACGATCGACCGTCGACACACGCTGAAGCGCCCCGGAGGTGAACGAGCCACAAGAAAGCGGGCCGGGCGCGCACCCGGTCGGCCCGCTCCGACCCCGGGGGTTCACCGCACCGTGCGCAGCAGGCTGTACGTCACCGTCCTGGCCGCCGTCCTCGTCCTGATCGGCGCTGGGGCCCCGGCCGCCCGGGCCGCCGAGAACGGCGAGTGGGCCGTCTACCCGGCCGCGTCCCAGCTCGGCAGCCGGCCGTACTTCTATCTCTCGGCCGACCCCGGCACGACGCTGACCGACCGGGTCACCGTCACCAACAAGACCGGCGCGCCGCTCAGCTTCCGGCTCTACGGCGCCGACGCCTACAACACCGAACGCGACGGCGGCTTCGCCGTCCGCACCAGCCAGGAGAAGCAGACCGGCGCCGGCGCCTGGATCACGCCCGAGCGCACCCGCGTCACGGTCCCGGCCCGCTCCTCCGTCACCGTGCCCTTCACCCTCGCCGTCCCCGCCGACGCCGAGCCCGGCGACCACCCCGGCGCGTTCGTCGCCCTCGACGAACGGATCGAGGCGGGCACCGGCTCCGTCGCGGTCGGCGTGCAGCGGGCCGTGGCGGCCAGGCTCTACCTCCGGGTCAACGGCCCCACCGTCCCCGCCCTCGCCGTCGAGGACGTCACCCTCGACCAGGACCGGCCGCTCGTCCCCGGCGCGGGCACGAGCACCGCCCTCATCTCGTACACGCTCCACAACCGCGGCAACGTGACCCTCAACCCCAAGGTCGCCCTGCGCGCCGAGGGCGTCTTCGGCCGCACCCTGCTCGCCCGCGACCTGGCGAAGATCCCCTCCGAGCTGCTGCCCCGCCAGAAGATCCGGCTCACCGAGCGCTGGACGGGATCGCCGCAGTTCGACTGGGGTGAGGTGACCCTCACGGCCACCGCGAAGGACGTACGGGAGTCCGGGCGTGCGTCCTTCCTCGCCCTGCCCTGGCTCGCCGCCGCGGCCGTGCTCGCCGGGGGAGCGGTGGCGCTGATCGGGCTGCGGGTCCGGCGCCGCAGGGGCTCCGCCGGGCACTGAGTACGTGATGACGCCCCGCATCGGGGAGAATGGCCCGCATGAGCGCTCGTAACCAAGAAACCGAAGCCGTCCACCGGGCCGGCTTCGCCTGCTTCGTCGGCCGCCCCAACGCGGGCAAGTCCACCCTCACGAACGCTCTGGTCGGCCAGAAGGTTGCGATCACCTCCAACCGGCCACAGACCACCCGGCACACCGTCCGCGGCATCGTGCACCGCCAGGACGCGCAGCTGATCCTGGTGGACACGCCCGGCCTCCACAAGCCGCGCACGCTCCTGGGCGAGCGGCTCAACGACGTCGTGCGCACCACGTGGGCCGAGGTCGACGTGATCGGCTTCTGCCTGCCCGCCGACCAGAAGCTCGGCCCCGGCGACCGCTTCATCGCCAAGGAGCTCGCCGGGATCAAGAAGACCCCGAAGGTCGCGATCGTCACCAAGACGGACCTGGTCGACTCGAAGACCCTCGCCGAGCAGCTCATCGCCGTCGACCAGCTCGGCAAGGAGCTGGGCTTCGAGTGGCAGCAGATCGTCCCGGTCTCGGCCGTCGGCGACAAGCAGGTACAGCTCGTCGCCGATCTGCTCATCCCGCTCCTGCCGGAGTCCCCGCCGCTCTACCCGGAGGGCGACCTCACCGACGAGCCGGAGCAGGTGATGGTCGCGGAGCTGATCCGCGAGGCCGCGCTCGAAGGCGTACGGGACGAGCTGCCGCACTCGATCGCGGTGGTCGTCGAGGAGATGATCCCGCGGGAGAACCGCCCGGCGGACAAGCCGCTGCTCGACATCCACGCGAACGTCTACATCGAGCGCCCCAGCCAGAAGGGGATCATCATCGGCCCGAAGGGCAGCCGCCTGAAGGAGGTCGGGATGAAGTCCCGCAAGCACATCGAGGCGCTGTTGGGGACCCCGGTCTTCCTCGACCTCCACGTCAAGGTCGCGAAGGACTGGCAGCGGGATCCCAAGCAGCTCAGGAAGCTGGGCTTCTAGGGGCCGAGATCCCCCGGTCTAGGCGCCTTCCTTCAGGACCTTCGCGATCAGAGCGCGCTGCGACTCGGTCAGGCGGGGGTCGCAGCAGCGGACCGTCTCGCCGTCGACCGTGATCTCGTACGAGAAGCCGTCCGGCACGCCCCGGACGTCACCGTCGCCCTCCCGGAGGACGGTGGCGGCCAGGGTCTGCCACTCACCGGCGTCCGGCCGGCCGGAGGTGTCCACCTCGGCCGACCGCTCGATGCCCGCGAAACCGCCGGTGCGCCGCACTCGAATCCGCATGGGGACTGTCTACCAGCCCGGGTCTCAGTCCGTCGGTACGCCGACGGCCGCCCACGCCTTCAGCACGGCCTGGATCTCCTCCCCGTCCCCGTACCGCGCCTTCGCCGCCGCCACCGTGGCCGCCGCGAACTCGTTGAAGCGGGTCTCGGGGGTGAGCACCCCACGTGTCATCACGTCGTACCAGATCTGCCCGGCCCGCTCCCACGCCTTGCCGCCCAGCTCGGTCGCCGCCAGGTAGAACGCGTGGTTCGGGATGCCCGAGTTGATGTGCACCCCGCCGTTGTCCCGGCTCGTGCGGACGTAGTCGTCCATGTGGCCCGGCTGCGGGTCCTTGCCGAGGACGTCGTCGTCGTACGCCGTGCCCGGCGCCTTCATCGAGCGCAGCGCCGTCCCCTCCACGTTCGGGTGAAACAGCCCCTGGCCGATCAGCCAGTCGGCGTCCTGCGCGCTCTGGCCCAGCGTGTACTGCTTCACCAGGGAGCCGAAGACGTCCGAGACGGACTCGTTGAGCGCACCCGACTGGCTGAAGTACTCCAGGTTCGCCGTGTACTGCGTGAAGCCGTGCGCCAGCTCGTGGCCGATCACGTCCACGGGGAGCGTGAAGTCGAGGAAGATCTCGTCGTCACCGTCGCCGAACACCATCTGCTCGCCGTTCCAGAACGCGTTGCCGTAGTTCCGGTCGTAGTGGACCGTCGCGAGCAGCGGCAGGCCCGCGCCGTCGATCGAGTCCCGGTCGAAGGCCTTCAGGAACAGCTCGAAGGTGGCGCCGAGCCCGGCGTACGCGCGGTTGACGGTCGCGTCCCCGGTCGCCTCCTGGCCCTCCTCGCGGACCGTGACGCCCGGCAGCTCCGTGGCGCCCTGGGCGTCGTAGATGGTCCGCCGGGGGCGCGCGGGCTCCGCTCCCGGCGCCACGGCCGTGGGCGCGGCCGGGCGGGGCAGCAGGCGGCCGGTCCGGTTCGCCGCGTCGGCGACCAGGGTGCGCCGGGCGGTCGCCGCGACGGCCGGGTTGTCGGACGCGGCCAGGTGCTCCAGCAGGTGCGGCGGCACGATCGTGCAGAAGACGGGGTGGACGGGTACGTACGCGTGGGAGGTCATCCCAGCAATGTGGCACTGGGTCACGCGACTGTCACTAGAGGCGACCAGGATCCGCGAAATGGAGTGATTCGTCACCTTTTCTTATTTTCGTTCTCACCCGTCCCGCATACTGGACCGAGATGTCCGCGCTCGGCGGACCTCAGCTAGGCTGCGGCACATCATGCGTTTCGGGCTGCTTCTCCTTAGCTGCCGCGGCGAGGGCCTGTAGTCGTAGGCCGACCCCCTCCCCGCGGGACCTGGTGTTGCGCCACAGTCGGCCTCCCCCGAGCTCTCGGCTTCGCTCGAGCAGGGGGGACCCCCACTCCCGGACCCGAGGAGCCCTACGCAATGTCCCAGCCCGTTGGCCGCCCCACGCCCATCACCAACGCCACCCAGCTGCAGAAGCCGTCCGGCATGCCGATCCACAAGTACGGCCGGTACGAGGCCGTGCACATCCCCGATCGCACCTGGCCCGAGCAGCGCGTGACCAAGGCCCCCCGCTGGCTGTCGACCGACCTGCGCGACGGCAACCAGGCCCTGATCGACCCGATGAGCCCCGCCCGCAAGCGCGAGATGTTCGACCTGCTGGTGCGCATGGGCTACAAGGAGATCGAGGTCGGCTTCCCGTCCTCCGGCGAGACCGACTTCAACTTCGTGCGCTCCATCATCGAAGAGGGCGCGATCCCGGACGACGTCACCATCTCCGTACTGACCCAGGCCCGCGAGGACCTGATCGAGCGGACCGCGGAGTCCCTGGTCGGCGCCAAGCGCGCCACCGTCCACCTGTACAACGCCACCGCGCCCACCTTCCGTCGGGTCGTCTTCCGCGGCTCGAAGGAGGACATCAAGCAGATCGCCGTCGACGGCACGCGGCTGGTCATGGAGTACGCGGACAAGCTGCTGGGCGACGAGACGATCTTCGGCTACCAGTACAGCCCGGAGATCTTCACCGACACCGAGCTGGACTTCGCCCTGGAGGTCTGTGAGGCGGTCTGTGACGTCTGGCAGCCCGAGGAGGGTCGCGAGATCATCCTCAACCTGCCCGCCACCGTGGAGCGTTCGACGCCGTCCACGCACGCGGACCGGTTCGAGTGGATGTCCCGGAACCTGACCCGCCGCGAGTACGTCTGCCTGTCCGTCCACCCGCACAACGACCGCGGTACGGCGGTGGCGGCGGCCGAGCTGGCCATCATGGCCGGCGCCGACCGCATCGAGGGCTGCCTGTTCGGGCAGGGCGAGCGGACCGGCAACGTCGACCTGGTGACGCTGGGCATGAACCTGTTCTCGCAGGGCGTGGACCCGCAGATCGACTTCTCGCAGATCGACGAGATCCGCCGCACGAGCGAGTACTGCAACCAGATGGAGGTCCACCCGCGCCACCCCTACGCGGGCGACCTGGTCTACACCGCCTTCTCCGGCTCCCACCAGGACGCCATCAAGAAGGGCTTCGACGCGATGGAGGCCGACGCGGCCGCCGCCGGCAAGACCGTGGACGAGATCGAGTGGGCGGTGCCGTACCTGCCGATCGACCCGAAGGACGTCGGCCGCTCGTACGAGGCCGTGATCCGGGTCAACTCGCAGTCCGGCAAGGGCGGTATCGCGTACGTCCTGAAGAACGACCACAAGCTGGACCTGCCGCGCCGGATGCAGATCGAGTTCTCGAAGATCATCCAGCAGAAGACGGACACCGAGGGCGGCGAGGTCACCCCGGCCGCGATCTGGTCCGTCTTCCAGGACGAGTACCTGCCGAACCCGGACAACGCCTGGGGCCGCATCCAGCTGCGTTCCGGCCAGACCACCTCCGACACGGACGGCACGGACACGCTGACCGTCGAGGCGGTCGTGGACGGCGTCGACACCGTCCTGAGCGGCTCCGGCAACGGCCCGATCTCGGCCTTCTTCGCCGCCCTGCAGGCGATCGGCGTGGACGCCCGCCTGCTGGACTACCAGGAGCACACGATGAGCGAGGGCGCTTCCGCGCAGGCCGCCTCGTACATCGAGTGCGCCATCGACGGCCAGGTCCTGTGGGGCATCGGTATCGACGCCAACACCACCCGCGCCTCGCTGAAGGCCGTCATCTCGGCGGTCAACCGCGCCGCGCGCTGACCCGTCCCGTCCGAAGAGAAGGCCGCCGCGATCTCGCACGAGATCGCGG